>NZ_DAMANB010000050.1:0-1641 GCF_032073645.1 Myroides sp. | reverse complement strand
ATAAAAACACACATGATATCGGGTATCACCAACAGCCATTAAAGTCATAAGCGTATCAAACCAAAAAGGTTATCGCTTAAAACGATATCTTAGTACCAATAAATCAAAATATACGACCTATGGCTGTCAATGGATTACCCTTTATCTTAGACCGTGGTTGTGGATTAGATGTTCACAAAGACACAGTCGTAGCTACCATTAAAGGTAGTGATTTTGAAACAGAAACAAGAACATTCTTAACTTTTACAGATGATCTTTATGAATTAGTAGCATGGTTACAGAGTTACTCCATAACAGAGGTTGCAATGGAGAGTACTGGAGTTTATTGGCGTCCTGTCTATTGCATCTTAGAAGATTATTGCCATGTTATTCTTGTTAACGCTCGCCATATCAAAAATGTTCCTGGACAGAAAACAGACAAAAAAGATAGTGAGTGGATTTGTAAATTATTACTCTCTGGTTTACTTAAAGGTAGTTTTATACCTGAACAAGAAATACGAGAATTAAGAGAACTATATAGACACAGAAGAAAACTTGTTTCTTCTCGTACAGCCGAGAAAAACAGACTGCAAAATGTATTAGAGTCTGCTAATATAAAATTACGTAGTGTAGTTAGTGATGTATTTGGAGTAAGTGCAATGCAAATGATTCAAGCTATCATTCAAGGACAAACAGATCCAGAAATATTAGCAAATTTGGCAAAAGGTTCTTTAAGAAATAAGCGAGTAGAGTTAGTCAAGGCTTTAAAAGGAAATGTAACCAAGCATCATATTTTTATGCTTAATCTCATACTAGAATCCATTAATAATATCAACTTACAAATAGCACAATTAGAAGCTCAAATGGAACAGTATAGATTTAGTATGCAAAAAGATGTAGAATTACTGGAAACTATTCCTGGGATATCAAGACAATTAGCTTTAAGTGTACTAGGCGAAATTGGTAATGATATGTCTTACTTTCCAGACCATCAAAATTTAAGTTCTTGGGCAGGAGTATGCCCTGGTAATAATGAAAGTGCAGGTAAAAAGTATTCTACAAGAATAACACAAGGCAATAAATATCTTAAAGCCTCTTTAGTTGAAGCTGCTTGGGTTGCAATACGATCCAAAGACAATCCCATATTTGCAGTAAAACATTATCATATTTCTAATCGTAGAGGAAAGAAAAAGGCCACTATCGCTATAGCTCATAAATTACTAATCGCAATATATCATGTACTAAGAGATAAAGAACCATATCAATTACACACTCAAGACAAAAAAATACTAGAACATAGAAGAATTAAAAAAATAGAGAGATTTCAATTAGAAATAGAAAAACTTAAAAATATACATATACAATAATCTAATTTATCAAGCTTTAATTATATAGTGAGAGAGAAAAACTAAACGTCTTGAATATATTAAGATCGTCCTTTTTTTGGTGGTTAAACTCCCCGAGATAAAAACTGATATCAGACGCTAAGAACCAACAGTTGATGCCTTTGAGCTCGTAGAAAAAATTATACTCCTTATTTTAAGCATTGATCTTTTAATCTATTGTAATATGTAAATATCTTAATAAAGGCCTTTTATACATTAGGCTTAATACTTTATTGTCTGATGATTAATAATACCTATAGACTTTCAGAAAAAAAAG
>NZ_DAMANB010000049.1:0-1936 GCF_032073645.1 Myroides sp. | reverse complement strand
ATGTACATATTTTATTATACAATTTTTTTAATGACACAGTTCACGGGACACCCTCGAAGATATTTCCAGTTATAAGTAATCAGAAAATGAATGCTTATTTAAAGCAAATCGGCAGTGTTTGTAAGATTAATAAGAATCTTTCGTTTCACATGGCAAGGCATACTTTTGCTACCACTTTAACCCTTAATAATGGAGTTCCAATGGAGTCTGTTAGTAAAATGCTAGGACATACTGCTATGCGTACAACACAGATTTATGCTAAAGTATTAGAATACAAATTAAGTGAAGATATGGAGAATTTACGATTGAAAATGATAGATCAAGACTTAAGAGCATAAGAGCCAAATGTAACTTGCTACAACCAATTTTCAAAACAAATTGATTTTATATAGATTTTAGAGGTATTGTTATACTTTAAAACTTATAAAAATATGAATGTAGAGTTAATTACTAAAGAAGACTTAGAGCAGTTTAAAACTGATATTATCAATGAGATAAGACGTTATAGTCCATTTAATCGAAAGAAAGACGAACAAGCAAAGCAATGGATAAAGAGTTTTGAGGTTAGAAAGTTATTAGGTATCTCTCCTGGTACACTTCAAAATATGAGATTAAAAGGAACTATTCCTTATAAGAAAATAGGAGGTCTTATATTCTATCGATATGAGGATATAGTAGAAATGATGAATACAAAAGCCTGAAATTATTCAGGCTTTTGTTTTTTAGATACAATAATAAATCAGATCCTAGCATTCATAAGGGTTTAACCCCTGTTTTTGTTTTTTTTTACAACACTTTTTTCAAAATAATTCACACCAAAATCAGCTCATTTAATTTAACAGTCTATTTCTTTTACTAGATGTATATTATTAAAAATCTTGTAGTTATTTTCGTTTATTTTGTAACTGTTTTTTAAAAATTCATATCTATTACTATTTTCAAGTTGATTAAGAAAGTGATTTAATTTAACCTTTTCTTGTCCAAAACAAGAAAAGGTTAATAAAACAAATAAAATTAATATTGAAAATAGAATAATTCTATTTTTTTTGTGCATCTTAATTAAACAAAAAGATTAGGAAAAAATATAGCAATCAGTATTAGTGTAGTAAACATAAAAATAGTGGAAGCAATAGAATATAACATTATATAGTTTTTCTTTATTTCAGTATTAATGTTTATACTTTCACTCCATTCAATGGTTTTTGAATTGAACCACTGAGAGTAAATTATATATAGTATACCATTAACAGTTAAGAAGAAAAGTTTTATAGTTACATTATTCAACCTTATTTTTATTCCAAATACTAAATTGATCAAAGATACTAGTACTAAATTCAGAGTAATAAGTAATAGGATAGATGATATATTTTTAATAATAGAATTTGCTGAATTTCGTGATTTTTCTTCATTGTTTTTGTGTACATTGTAGAAATAGTAATTCAAATATTTTTCAAATAATATTTTGTATGTTTCTTTTAGCATATCATATATTAATAATCATAATTCATAGAATGATTTTGACTGGTATATGCTGCTCCAACTAAACCAACCATTATAGATAATCCTCCAAATATAATAGATTGAGGACCAGGGAAAAAAACTGCTGTAGCTCCTAACGCTGTTGCTATTGTATTTAATGTATCTGTATCATTCCAATCTCTTTCTCCAGAGGCTACTTCAGCTGCTGCAATAACTAGTTCTGTACCTCCAATAACTACACTTGCTACACCTAAACCTTTACCAACAGAAGCAAGTTTAGTAGGAGTAAATCCAATTTTTTGAATTGTCTTATCCAAGCCTTCTAACATTGTACCTGCTGCTCCTGCTGCTAGCCCAGCAGCAGCAGCAGCAGCACGAATTTTCTCAGCAATTTCATTATTGGTATTTTAGCCCCTAAATAAGCTGGAGTGAAATTAGTAAATTAATTACATAACTT
>NZ_DAMANB010000048.1:0-2358 GCF_032073645.1 Myroides sp. | reverse complement strand
GTATGCACCCGAGCAAGTACATCTAGTGAGATCTAATTATTCTTCTACATTATCCAGGATAAGTTTCTTGTAATTATGAGGATATAAGTCAGCGATATTCTTGTGGTTGATGGATTGAATATTTTCAAGAACATACTTTAGCCATTGATATGGATTAATGTCATGCTTTTTGCAGTTAGCAAAAAACGTATAGGCCATAGCTGCTCTTTGTGCTGCATCATGAGAACCGGCAAAGAGATAGTTTTTACGACCAATTGCTACAGGTCTGATTACATTTTCAACAAGATTATTGTCTATCTGCAAGTTTCCATTGTGTAAGTAATCACTTAGATTACTCCATCTTTTTTGAGAGTACGCAAAAGCTTTACCTATTCTACTTTGAGGTAAGGTGAGATTCATCTGAGCAATCATATATTTACCAAGCTTGTTGATGATTGGTAAACTTTCATCTAGACGAAGTTCTTTGATTTGGTCAGGAGCTAAGTTTTGTTCTTTAGCTTTTCTCTCTATAGCATATAACTTCTGTATTTCTACTAGTACATGCTGCGCCCTTTTTCTATCGTTATCTAAAGCTTTTTCAAATTCACGTCGAGCATGTGCCCAACAAGCAAGATGTGTAACATCTGACTTATTTCCATAGGCTTGGTAGCCGCTAAATCCATCAGTTTGCAGATATCCTTTGAAGTTTTTTAATATAGGCAGTGCAGCACTACCGCTACGAGTAGGACTGTAATTAAACATTACAAGCTTGGATATAGGTGCGTGATACACCCAATAGTAGCCAAGATGAGTTTTGTCTTTCTTTTTCTCATCTAAGACTTTGATGGTGGTTTCATCAACTTGGAGATAACCTTCGTTTTTGATGTCCATCACCAGCTTTTGGTATAGTGGCTTTAAAGCATCCATGCTTTGAGCCGCCCAACCATCTATTGTAGAAGAAGCTATATCGATGTTTTCTCTGGAAAAGCGTTGCTTTTGTCTATAAAGAGGAAGGTGGTCAACATATTTATCTACAAGTATTGTGGATAATAATCCCTCTGAAGGGATTCCTTTATCTATAATTCGCTCAGGAAGCTCACCAATACTAATTTGAGTGTTGTCTTTACCTTTAGTAGCGTATTTATATCGGATGTAACGCTTGATTTTAAAGTAACCAGGAACATAATCTAACACATCTGTAGTTTCTTTACCAATGCAAATCATATCAGATAAATCTCCCTCAGGATGTATTTCTATTTCTTCTACGGGTAAATGATCTGGTAGTTTAGCTCGTCCTGGATGTTTCTTTTTCTCACGAGAGTAGGTAATCTCTTGTTTGATTACTTCTTCTTGTTCCTCTAAGACTGCTTGTTCAACATCTAAAGGTAATTGAGTTTGATTGGGATCCTCAAAACGTTCTCGGCTTTGACCGAACTTCATGCGCTCAAGTAGCTTTACACGATATTCCAGTTCTGTATTTTTTTCTTCTAGTTTAGAGGTCTTTTCTTCTAAGCTAATAGTTTTCTTCTCTAACTTAGTATTTACTTTTTCTTGCTTGGAAATAGTTTTTGACTGCTGTTTTATAAGTGCCAAAAGTTCTTGTTTCGATAAGTTTTCTAAGTCTATTTCCATGAAGTAAATATACGTCAAAAGCCTTACTTATACAAGAATTAAGGCTGTTTTATCTCATGGAAAACCGCCTTTTTTGACTACTTTTTATCACTTGTATTCCTTCAATCATAAGTACCAAATCACTCCAACTGATTTGAGTCCGATTATGAATAGGAAAAGCAAAAGTACCTTGTTCTAATCGCTTGTGATATAACACAAAACCACCTGTTTCCCAGTGTAAGAGTTTCATCTGATTACATCGACGATTAATAAACACGTAGACACTTCCATTATGAGCGACTTGATTAAGCTCGTTTTGAACAAGACCACATAGACTATCGAAACTCTTGCGCATATCACAAGCTGATTTATACAAGTAGAATTGATGACTACTACTCAGACTAAACATTACACAAGGTTTACTAATGAATAGAGTTCACTTAAGTCTTTTGTTTCTACATGAAGTTTCACTCCATTAGGGTATACAATTTCGTATTCTTTACCTTCTGTTTTAGGTGTTTTACCTATTGCTATAAAGTTACTTGAGCATTCTCGCTCTGTTTCACTCTTAAACTTTACTACCCAATAACTAAATGTCGCTAACTTAATTCCAACACTTTCACAATACTTGGATTGTGTTAATCCACTTATTTGCCAATCCTCTACATGAGAGTACATAATTTCTTGTTTGCTCATCTCTTTATTATTTCAAGCAAACTTACTTCCTTACATTATATTATGAAATATGCACTTGCTCGGGCGGATACG
>NZ_DAMANB010000047.1:4339-4491 GCF_032073645.1 Myroides sp. | reverse complement strand
TTGTTACTCCTGTCTCTCCTAATTTTGGTTGACCATCAGCACCGATTTGACTCTCGTTATAATAAGTAAAGGTTCCATTGGTATTTGGAACTAATAAAGTTATAGTCTCATTCCCCTTAACAATAGTACTGAACTTTGAATTATCAACATTC
>NZ_DAMANB010000047.1:0-4239 GCF_032073645.1 Myroides sp. | reverse complement strand
TCACCTGTTGTTTGATCATAAACAATCTTAGTAAACCCTCCTTTACTCTCTGTGACATACTTGATATAATCATTGATTGTATTAAAGGTACGACCATCTACTTCTACTGGTTGTTTTACAATTGTTTCAAATTGATTTACAACACTTGATGGAATATCTACAAGTGTAGTGGTTCCGTCTTCACTTGTGTAGGTGTAAGTTCCATCTTGATTGTCCACTAAAGTAGTTATAGTCTCATTCCCCTTAACAATAGTACTGAACTTTGAATTATCAACATTCTCAAACTTCTGAGTTACTTCATTCCACTCTTGGAAAATAACATCACCTGTTGTTTGATCATAAACAATCTTAGTAAACCCTCCTTTACTCTCTGTGATATACTTGATATAATCATTGATTGTATTAAAGGTACGACCATCTACTGTAATAGGTCCTTTAGTAATTATCTCTTCAAAATTATTAATTACGCCCCCAACAACATCAATAGCATAAATTCCTTTAGATAAATTTAAAGGATCAACATTAGAAGGAATAATATCATTATTAGCAATCAAGTATTCTTCTGAAACATAATACTGCTTATTAGCTACAGTAATAATCGCAGTTTTACTCTCATTTGCAGTAATTACTTCTTTAATAGAAACTTCTTTCCTTTCTCCTTCTTTAGTTATATATGTAAGTTTATCACCATCATAATAAACATTTCCTCCTACATACGTTCCATCTAAATAATTTGTGATATGTTCTTGAACAGTTTTATTATTAATAATATCACCAAACTTATTAATAACTGTTTCTTTTATTTTTATACGAACTCCTTCTCCAATAATATTTCCATTGCGATCTACTGAATTTTCATTATAATAAATATAGTCTCCAGTTTTTTCGTCATGTACTATTGTAGTTAATTTCTCTTTGATTTCTTGTTTGATAATTTTGTCTCCATCTTTTACATAGGTATAAAACTTATCTCCTTCATAAATAACATTACCTTCAGTGTTTTTTACAATATTTTTGATGATATTTTTTACCTTATCACCATCCATATTTACAATTTCTTCAAAATTGTTTACTACAATTTGTGGAATATCTTTATCAGCTGTTAAGCGTGACCATTTATCTATATCCCAATAGTAGTAACCTGGAGTAATATCGCCTTGTTTTTTTGTCGCATAGACTAATAAACTTTGTACATTGCCATTTCTAATTGTAACCTTATCCTTTGTGCTTTCCAATGCAACATTAGGAATTAATAAACCACGGTCTTTTGATTCAATTAATAATTCTGCAGATTTATTAGGAGTTGCTGTACCAATTCCTACTTGGGCATTAGTAGCAAAAGTTCCCAATAAAAGTGCAACAGGGAGTAATCTCTTTTTCATATATTTTAATATTGATTATAGATACTTTATGAAATATCCTTTTAAAAAAAACATAGTCAAAACTACTATTACTCAACGTTAAATACGGTATATAATAATCGCAATACGTGACTAACAAAGAGTTGTATCGCATATTTAACACACCTGTTTTTTTATGATACTTTATTAATATTATAAAATTAATTAGTTGAAATCAGATAAAATAGGGCTTAGAGTATATCAAGATATGTAAGTAAAACAAAATCGATAGCACAAAATACCTAAGTAAAAAAGGACATAATAGGTATTATTAAATCGATATAAAATAATTATTATTTAATAATATTTCATTTTGAAACAATTTTATTAGAATTTGAAACAAAATTCAAGTACTATTTTATCAAAAAAACAAAGATTAAACTTCAAACTATTCTAAATTGTAGTTTATTTCTTCAATAACTCTGAAGGAGGAAAACCATAAACATTTACAAAAGACCTATAAAATGTTACTCTTGAGTTAAAACCTGATAGCAAAGCCCATTTCTCTATACTCAATTCCTCATGATTATAATCATGTAAAGTAATAACAGCATATTCAATCCTAATACGATTTATATACTGATTAAAATTAGAGGCCTCACTACTTTTAAAAAAAGAAGATAGTCTAGTCTTAGGAATATTAGTGACCTTAGATAGCCTATTTAAACTTAAATTAGGATCTAAAAATAAACGATTTTCAATCAGTTTTTCATTTAATACTAAACTTATATATTGAAAATCATCTTCTTTATTCTCTTCAGTCACATCTTCCTCTTTTACAGTTTCTACAATTCCCTCTTTTTCCTCATCTATATCAACACATTCATATTCTACTTCCACTACACTAATCTTTAAGTCTATAGTAGAAGGCTGTAAGCTTAGTAGTTTATTAGTATTCTTTACTTTTATATTTAATAGTTTACCTATTAAATAGATACAACTAGAAATAATAAGAATTAAAGTACAACCTAGATAAATAAACAAAGGGTTTACATCAAAACCTCTTTCTTTAAAATCTGGTAACATCATAATAGATTCAAAAAAGAAAACTATGAGAAAAACAACTATAATACTCTCATTTCTTATAAGTACAGAAGTCTGCACAAGAAGATAGTAACATACTAAAACATATAAAACTCCAAGAATAACACTAACAATAGCACTGTAATAATTAAATATCTTTATCTGTTCTATCTCTTCACTTATATAATAGAAATAGCCAATAATATAGATAAATGATAATAAGCTGACAATGTATTGTAAATAAAACAAGTACTTTGATCGATCAAATAGTACATAGAAAAAAATAGGTCCATTAAATAAATTTAATAAAATGGATATACAAAAGAATTCAGCTGTAGAAAGATAATTGTAAAGTAGCCCAACCAAAAAGTTAATAGACAATAAAATGCTAACTTCTACTAATCTTTTTTCATATTGGACAAAGAGTTTAATTCTCTTTATCAAAACAATATAAACAACAGCTATAACAAGGAATATAAAATAAAACATATAATAAATTATTGTAACTAATCTTATTTTTTAATAGATAACCTACATTAAAATACTCTTGTTGAATTATTTTCTTTTTTATACGAAATAAAATAGATTAAAATGCTAATAATAAATACTGTAAAAGCTATAATCTCAATTAAAATTGATGATTTAGCAGCAAATACTTCTAAGTCTTCAATATAATATTTAAGTATAAAGACTTGAGAAACTAAAAAAATTACTTTAAGAGTAAACAAGAAGAAAACAACATTTAATAACTCTCTAAAACCAATAAAAAGATTGAGAATATTAGCTTTATTAATCAAAACAAATAAACTAAAGATTACTGTATAAAATATAAAAACAGTAAATTCTAACCATGGTTGAAAGTTTAAAAAAAAAGTAAAACAAACAAGTGCATTTAATATTAAGAGCATTTTAACTTCATGTCCAAACACATTCTTATTTTTCTTAGCATAAACATTTAGTATAATGAAAAGAGAAATAAAAGGTAAGAAACTAAACTTGCTGTCTTGTTTTATAAGTTTAAATAAACCAATAGATAAAGCAGCTAGTGAATAAACTAAATTTATAAAAATCAAACTAAATCTAGTCTTAAAAAATATAAGTTCGTTTTTCATAAAATCTCTTTTTAATAGCACTACAAAGTATGTGAATTTTACACAAAAAACATTAAGAATAATCGCATTTAATGAATTAAATATTTTATATACACATATTTTTCCTTATAAATATCTTAAAAAAGTAGATTAAAAAAACATTATATATTTAATAGAATAAATCCTTAAAATAAAACCACATTGAAATAAGGAAAAAACTATAAAAGTGTAAATAATGTTAATTTAATTTTTTAACATATCTCTATCTACTTGTAACTACACAATCAGATGATCCTAATAAATTGAAACGTTATAGAATGTACTAAAAGTGACTATATACAACATCTATTAACTAAAAATAATCCATATCAGAAAAAGATCATGTATCAAGTATGATAGTTGTAAAAAATATAATTCATAATAATGATACAAACTTAACTTGAACATTAAATCATACATACTTTTTAATGAGCTTAAATTATACTAACTCTGTAAGAAAAAATAAGTTCAATCTAATTTCTGATCTTATAAAATAGTATTGTATAATCTTTAGGTACTAGTTTAAACAATTCATCATTCTATATCCGAAACTCTTTAAGTTTATAAGTAATTCAAATATGATATCTTTTAATAAAATTGGTTAAACATTTAAAATAAATCTAATATCTAAAATGGATCAACGTTAAAAGTTGGGGAGGAAAGTGTAAAATAATATCTTTGTGCTA
>NZ_DAMANB010000046.1:0-4853 GCF_032073645.1 Myroides sp. | reverse complement strand
CCTACTAAAATGGGAGGATATTTTATGCCTTAAATTTATTTAGGACGCTATTGATTTTCAATTATAATAAACTCCTCTATCCTACTATTAAAGAAAGGATTACGATTAAAAAAAAGAAATAAAAAACCACAATTACACAAGATAAAAACACTTCTTAATGTAGGTTAAGTGCTTAAAGCTAAATGTGGTACTACATTTGTAGTATATAACAGAACAATTAAAATTATTATCATGAAAAAAATAGCATTATTATTCGTAGCAACATTATTCTCTGTTGCATCATTCGCTCAAACAAAATGGAATGTAGATAACTACCACTCATTTTTAAACTTCTCTGTGAAGCACTTAGGAATTTCTTTCGTAGATGGTCGTTTTGATAAATACGAGGGAACATTCGAAGGAACACCTGAAGACTTAACGAAAGGAACATTTAAATTCTCAGTAGATATGAACAGTGTGAACACATCTATCGAGATGCGTGACAACCACTTAAAAACAGATGATTTCTTCGCAGCTGAGAAGTTCCCTGCAATGACTTTTGAGAGTAAATCAATCAAAAAAGTAGGTAAAGATCAATACAAATTAGAAGGTAACTTAACAATCAGAGATATCACTAAGCCTGTAACTTTTGACCTTACTTATGGTGGTTTATTAAAAGATGATGGACAAGGAAATACTAAATTAGGATTCCAAGCATCTACTACGATCAACCGTTTTGACTTCGGAGTAGCGTATGATCCATCAGGACAAGCTATCGCTAAAGATGTAAAGATCAATGTGAACTTAGAGTTCAATAAAGTTAAATAATCCTTTTACACATACTTAATTTCTGAAATAGGCTTCGCATTATTGTGAAGCCTATTTCACATTATAGCTACTCCCTATCTCACTCATACAGAGCAACTACAATCGTCAATTAATTAGATATAATAAATCATAAACAAGAACATTATCTCGTTTATATTGCTTATTTTTATTTATATTAACAAATATAATTGCTATGAAAAAGATTTTATTGAGTGCTTTTATTGGAGCATTAGTTCTTACATCGTGTGGAGATAAGAACAAAAATGGTGAAGGAGACGGAGAGACTATGAAAGAACTAGTCGCAAAACCTACTCCGCCTAAAGCAGAAGGTCCTATACGAATACTATTCGTAGGGAATAGCCATACGGAGTACTTCGCTAGTTTTCCGAAAATGTTAGACGCACTAGCTAAGGAAAACAATAAACAAGTAGAGGTAAAATCCCTTTTAGAAATGGGGGTAAGCATTGATCAAATCATCTCTTCAAACAAGAAAAATGCTGAAAAATTATTTAAACAAACGGATAAAGATGGAAACTATCTAGACTATGTGATTCTACAAGAATCAACACCTGTAGCCATACAAGAGCTAGGCAAGTATAAATCTAATACAGCAGAAGTACATGATCAGATAGCCAAAAACAGCCCTGATGTAGCTACATATATCTACGGTCTGACGGTTCCATTTGAGTACAATAGTGCAGATTATAAAGATTATCAACCTCTACTAGTAGAGAATGGTGTAGCAGTAGCTAAAGCGTTACCTAACACTGGATTCTTAAACTTCTCAGCGGTATTAGGTGCTGCCTATGCTGGCAAAGAAGGTTATACTGCTACTAAGGATGGTAAAGATATGCTACGTCATACAGATAGATCACGACATATGCTTAATGATGCTGTATTCGTAAACTCTATAGTGCTATATCAAACGCTGTTTGGTGAGACTCCTAAGATCCCGCAGCAGTTACCACTGAGCACTGGTCTAGGAGATGATGATACGATAAAACTGATGGATGTAAAAGAAGGTGTCAGCGATCCTGAGGCTTTACTTAAGATAGCAACTAGCTTTAAGTAATACTATACATAATAAATGAAAGGCTTGTCTCTAAGAGATAAGCCTTTTTATTATATCTCATTGCTTTCGATAATCAAGCGACGACAGCAGTGATTCTTCGCTTCTCTACGCATACGATTGGCTACTTTAACCACCTCTATCGGTTTATACTTCATAAACAATCGCATCTTATTAAAGAAAAACAAAATCTTAGCAGCTATTCGCTCCCCCATACGGTTAGTCCCTGGACGTAATAAAAGTCCTGGACGCAGAATAATAGTATTCTCAAAACGCAAATTCAATACAGAGCGCTCTAATGTTCCCTTTAGTCTACTATAGAAGAATGCACTCTTATCAGAAGCTGCCTTAGCTGATAATAATACAAAGTTAGTTACTCCATTTCCTTTTGCATACTGAGCGAACTGCATGACATAATCATAATCTATATGCCATTGCTTTTGTTTAGAGCCTGCCTGCTTCAGCGTAGTCCCTAAACAACTAAAAGCGACATCTCCTGCTATTAGATGCTTCCATTGGTCGATTTGTTCAAAATCAACTAAATGAACGACTAACTTAGGATGCTGAATATCCCATTCTTTACGAATAAATATGACTACTTCGTGAAAATCATCGTCACAAAGTAGTTGACGTACGAGTACTTTACCAGTTGCTCCAGTACCTCCGATGACTAATGCTTTCATAACAAACATTTTAAAGCTATTATATCACTACAATAAACTTACCAATTTGTATTGAGACAACAGATTTTAAAAAAGTTACATCTATAAACAATAAAAAAGTCTCCTAGTAGGAGACTTCTTATATTTAATAACACGTATCGATTAGATCGAATGCGGTGCTAGCATATGTTTAGGGTCTAGAATCTCATCTAGTTTCTCCTTAGTTAATAGATTGTGCTCTAATACTAATTCATAAACTCCTCTACCAGATTCTAATGCTTCTTTAGCGATTTTAGTACTTGCTTTATATCCGATATAAGGGTTTAGCGCTGTAACGATACCGATACTTCCTAATACTAACTCCTTATTATGTTCTACATTAGCCTTAATACCTACTACACACTTCTCTACTAATGTTTCCATAGCATTCTCTAACCATGTCATAGACTCCATTAGAGTATGAGCTAATACAGGCTCCATCACGTTTAACTGTAACTGAGCTGCCTCAGAAGCCATTGTGATAGTCATATCGTTACCGATTACTTTAAAACACACTTGGTTTACTACTTCTGGGATAACAGGGTTTACTTTACCTGGCATAATAGAAGAACCTGGCTGCATAGGAGGTAGTTGAATCTCGTTAAGTCCTGTACGAGGCCCTGAAGATAATAATCTAAGGTCATTACAGATCTTAGATAACTTAATAGCTACTTTCTTCAAGATTCCTGAATAAGCAACAAATCCGCTTGTATCAGATGTAGCCTCTACTAAGTTCTCAGCAGAAGTAACAGGTTGTTTCATCAACATTCCTAAATTCTTAGCACATAAATCTGCATAACCTGGTACAGCGTTTAATCCAGTACCGATAGCAGTAGCTCCCATATTAATCTCTAAGAACGCTTGGCTAGCCTGGTTAAGAACTGCTATTTCTCTCTTCAAAGTGAAAGCAAAACCACCGAACTCTTGTCCTAGAGTCATTGGCACTGCATCCTGAAGTTGAGTTCTTCCCATCTTGATAATATTCTCAAACTCTACAGCCTTAGCCTCAAGCCCTTTTACTAATTTCTCTAGCTTCTCTACTACTTTCTTATTCATTTCGAATACGGCTACCTTAAGAGAAGTAGGGTATGCATCATTAGTAGATTGAGATAAGTTTACATGATCGTTTGGAGAACAGTGTTGATAATCACCTTTCTCAAAACCTAAGATTTCTAAAGCTCTATTTGCGATAACTTCATTCGCATTCATATTAACAGAAGTACCTGCTCCCCCTTGTATCATATCTACAGGGAACTCAGCATGTAGCTTACCGTCTATTATCTCCTGACATACATCAGCGATAACCTTATATATTTTTTCGTCTAAAACGTTTAATTCAAAGTTGGTTTTAGCTGCCGCCCATTTTACAATAGCTAATCCTTTTACAAACTCAGGGTAATCAGACAACTTACTTGTCGATATCTTGAAGTTATTGATTGCTCTTTGTGTCTGTACACCATAATAAGCCTGTTGAGGAATTTCTAATTCACCTATTAAGTCGCTTTCAATTCTGGTTGGTTTCATACTTATACAGTTTTATATTTTCACTAAGTTACGAAGTAATTTTTATTTACCTCCTCTAAAACACAAGGATTATTCCTTAAATGTTCCCGATACATAATACCACTTCCCTCCTAACATTTCAAACAAAGAATCCTCATAGTGTTCACACACATTGCCCTCTGCATCTTTATAATAAGCCTTAAATACTACACGACTCTCCTCACTGACAAGAATTTCTAAGCGTTGCCATGTATTTTCTTTAGCCCACTGTAGAATTGCCTTCTTACTATGAAAGTGTCTAGTCTTAGGATGGGTAGTATTAATGATGTATATCGCATTAGCTAAGGCATAGGCTGTGTACCTAGAGCGCATCAGCTGCTCTGCAGTAGAAGGAACTGTAGTATTCGTCACATACGGCTCACAACACTCACTATATGCGTTACCACTACAACAATAACAAGGTTGGTGCTGTTCCATTATCCTATCTTCTGTTTTAGCTCTTCGATAATCTTCAAAAATTTCCCCCAACGAACTACTTCGTCATCTGTCTGTGCATAGTCAAGTCCATCATTGATACTTTCTTCTATTTTCTCTATTGCTACAGAGGCTTCTTCTTTCTTATTTTGAGCAATTAATACCATTAATTGCATGATTTGCTGTTGTACTTCTTCTATTTTCATTTCTATATCTTCATTTCAACACAAAGATATTTGTTATTAATCAATAGCGTCCTAAACATTTAAAAAAAGGCACAAAAAAAGAGAGTTAATTTC
>NZ_DAMANB010000045.1:0-4924 GCF_032073645.1 Myroides sp. | reverse complement strand
CAAATGTTCTCCGCCGTTTTTTAAATGCTGTTGCATTTATTAGTTGAATCTAAGAATTATAAAAAACAAATTAAAAAAATCTTCATTCCCCTATAGCCATAAAAAAACCGACCTAAAGATATACCTTAGATCAGTCCTATAAATTCAATATTCGAACTCAGTTTTTACTTTTTGGTAAATGTCAATACTACTATATCGCCAGAACGCATAATTAACTGATCCTCTACAATGTCATAATGAGTTACAGAATTTAGTGCATTCATAAACTCTCTATCTGCTACTCCCTCACAGAACATCATCGTAGAAGCCATCTTATCTCCTAGCTTGATAGCGTTTCCTTCTTTAGCTTCAAAACTTCCATGGATATTATTACATCCATCATTTCCATAAACTTTTTTATCCTTAACTTCAAAAGTTAAACTTGGTTTCTTCATTGAGAAAAGAGTACTCATATCTTTACCAGAAGTTGCTGGAGTTGTAATAGAGCTCAATACCCATTCTCCTTCTAATTTTTTACTCATATCTACTTTTTTCTCTACTGTTACAGTAGTAATTTCTCCTGCTGTCTTACAGCTTACAGCCGTTAATGCTAAAACAGCACTTAGTAATACTAATGTCTTTTTCATCTTACTTTTATTTTATTATGTTTTCCCCTTTTCAAGGTTATTAGCAAATTTACCATTTCATATGGCAGTCTATAATAATTAATTCTTAAAATTTACATATAATGTCTTATTATAAGGAATAACTCTTCTCAAAACATAAATTATTATACAAAAAAAGGGCTATCTGTAATACAAATAGCCCTATTCTATATTTTAAATGTATTAAGAATACATTTTTGCTCTTAATTCTTTTACTTTTGGATCATCTAAGTAATCGTCGAACGTCATATATCTATCGATAGCCCCATTAGGAGTTAACTCTAGAATACGTGTACCTACAGTCTGTGCAAACTCGTGGTCATGCGTCGTTAATAAGATCGTTCCCTTAAAGTTTTTCAATGTATTATTGAATGCAGTAATAGACTCTAGATCTAAGTGGTTCGTAGGTTCGTCTAACATTAATACGTTAGCTCTCATCATCATCATACGAGATAACATACAGCGCACCTTCTCTCCTCCTGATAATACACGACCTGTCTTAAGAGCCTCTTCTCCAGAGAAGATCATCTTACCTAAGAATCCACGTACATATACTTCATCTCTTTCTTCTTCAGTCTTCGCCCATTGACGTAACCAGTCTACTAATGTCAAGTCATTGTCAAAAAACTCGTGGTTCTCTACTGGCAAATAAGATTGTGTTGTAGTAATTCCCCACTCAAACTTACCTGCATCAGCCTCTTTCTTACCGTTTAAGATTTCGTAGAACGCTGTAGTAGCACGTGAGTCTTTAGAGATTACTACTAGTTTATCTCCTTTAGCCATATTTAGATTGATATCTTTAAATAATACCTCTCCATCTATAGAAGCAGATAATCCTTCGATATTTAAAATCTGATCTCCTGCCTCTCTATCTGTATCAAATATAATAGCTGGGTATCTTCTAGAAGATGGCTTAATATCATCTAATTTTAATTTGTCAATCATCTTCTTACGAGAAGTTGCTTGTTTTGACTTCGCAACGTTCGCACTAAAACGACGGATAAACTCTTCTAATTCAGCCTTTTTCTCTTCAGCTTTCTTATTTTGTTGAGCTCTTTGCTTAGCTGCTAATTGACTTGATTCGTACCAGAATGTATAGTTACCTGAGTAATGGTTAATCTTACCGAAGTCAATATCAGATACGTGCGTACACACAGCATCTAAGAAGTGACGGTCGTGAGATACTACTAATACTGTGTTCTCATAATGAGCTAAGAAATTCTCTAACCAAGCGATTGTCTCAAAGTCCAAGTCGTTGGTAGGCTCATCCATAATCAATACATCTGGGTTACCAAATAAAGCCTGTGCTAATAATACACGTACCTTTAACTTAGCATCCATCTCTGCCATAGGTGTATAATGAAAATCTTCAGATATACCTAAGTTAGATAACATCGTAGCGGCAGCTGACTCGGCATTCCAACCATCCATTTCATCAAAACGGATCTGTAACTCTCCGATACGATCAGCATTTTCGTCTGTATAGTTTAAGTAAAGCTCATCCATCTCTTTCTTAACATTATACAAATCTTTATTACCCATCATTACAGTTTCAAGAACTGTATATTCGTCAAACATATTGTGGTTCTGATTAAGAACTGACATACGTTTTCCTGGTTCTAGAGAAACATGACCTGATGTAGGGTCGATATCTCCCGATAATATTTTTAAGAATGTAGATTTACCAGCACCGTTAGCACCGATAATACCGTAGCAGTTACCTTGAGTAAAAGTTACATTAACTTCGTCAAATAAAATTCGTTTACCAAACTGAACTGACAGATTCGAAACTGTTAACATTATTATCTTTTAATTTAAATTGCCTACAAAATTACTAATTTTATATTTAGAAACATCTATAAATAAAACTTATCGCCCTACCCACCCACTTTAACCAATCATTAACAAGATAAAACACCCGTAAAACTTAAATTTGCTTATATTATCTCTCGAACAAATAGTCATTTAGCTAATGCAGAAAAAACTACCTAATACAAATTTATTACTCCTTTTTATCCCACTTATAAGCCTTCTTGCATCTTGTCAAAAAAAATTTGATCCTAAAGATTATAGTGCTTATATACAGGGAGAGATTATAAATCCTACTTCTAATTACCTTTTATTCTGCAAAGACAATGAAGTCCTAGACACTTTGTTCCTAGACGAAAACAATAAGTTTTATAAAAAATTCGACTCATTAACACCAGGAATGTATATCTATAAGCACAATCCTGAGTTTCAATACATCTACTTCGATAAAAATGACAGTCTGACACTACGCCTTAACTCAAGAGATTTTGACCATTCTATTATATTCTCTGGACGAGGTGCTGAAAAGAATAATTTCTTAATGAATCTAACTGTCAGAAATATCATGGATGAGAGTGAAGGATATAGTGCATTCGATGTATCTCCAGAGAAATTTAGTCGAAGAATAGACTCTGTACATGCAGCTAGAACTACTTACTATCTAAGAAATAAAGCCATTATCAACTGGTCTGACAACTTTGACCTGTATGCAAAAGCGAAGCTTGACTTACACTTCTTTGCATTAAAAGAGCTCTATCCTACTGCACACTATGTTAGAACAGATGAAGATGTAAGAGATAAACTCCCTGCGGACTATTATAGTTTTAGAAAAAAAATAAACTTCAATGATGAACGTTTATTAAAGTACTCTTCATTCACTAAATACCTAGCCATTATGCTAAACTCTATTGTGAATGAGCCTGAACAAAACATTATACCAGACAACAAGTTTGATAAATATATCGATAAGCTTAATATAGTAGACACCTTAATCAGAAACGATAAAGTTAAAAATGCTATCTTAGATAATATTGCATTTATCTACTTATTAGAGGATCAGAACTTAAATAATAATGATAAGTTCTTAGAGCGATACTTTGAACTATCTACAGATAAGAATCAACACAATGAAATCATCCAGATCCAACAAGCAATTCAAAATCTTAAATATGAGAAGAAGTTACCTGAAGTTCCTATAGTGAATACTAAAAATCAAAAGGTATCTATTAATTCTATTATCAATAAGAGAACTCTAATGTTCTTCTGGACAAAAAATGGAATAGCGCATGCTGACGCAGCTCACCAGATAGCTGCAGAATTAAAAGCTGAAATGCCAAATATAGAAATCATATCGATCTGTATCGATGGTGAACATGGAGAGTGGTTAAGTATATTAAAGCGCTACCCTTCTAATGGTATTATAGAGCTTAGATCTGATGACTTTAACCAAATGAAAGATCAGTGGATCATCACAAAAATCCAACGTTGCATGCTACTAGACAAAGATGGTTCTATCATAGATCCATTTGTCAATATCTTTGACAAGAACTTTGAAACAATTTTAAAGCAATAATAAAATAAAGTGAGAGCCCAACCGAATGGTTGGGCTCTCACTTTTATTATACTTCTATCTTCTTTTGAATAAAACTATACTACCTGTATCATGACTCAATACTGACTCCGTTTTAATACCTATTTTAACGGACTCACTACGGACTCAAATCGAACGAAACCTGTCTCGTCCTACTATAACTGTACAGCATTAGTCCTAGTTTTATATTCTATTTTTATTTTTTGACAAAAAATTTCTTCAATACCTGATACAACAACTGCTTTACATGGCACATGCTTCATTCTATTCTAACCAAGAAAACACCTAACTCTAAAGGATAATTAGAGAAAACCGATGAATCTTAAAACAAAAAAATCCCTCAAACCCCTTGTAAAATCAAGAAAAATCAAAGAAAACGACATTTTTTTTCAATTATAAATCACTTGATATCAAACCATTGATTTTTTTACAAAAAAAAGTACTATTTTACCTTGGAACTTTTAAATAAAAAGCAATATATTTGCCACGTCAAAAAAATCAAGGTATGCGCCTTCTAAAATTGACAATTTTTAATCTCTTTTATAAAGATTAAATGGTCCAATAGCTCAGCTGGATAGAGCAACTGCCTTCTAAGCAGTAGGTCTCAGGTTCGAATCCTGATTGGATCACTAAAACACTTCTAAGTTAAGGAGTTTTTATCCTAAACTATCAATTTAGATAGATAATTTTAATCTATTTTATAAGATTAAATGGTCCAATAGCTCAGCTGGATAGAGCAACTGCCTTCTAAGCAGTAGGTCTCAGGTTCGAATCCTGATTGGATCACTAAAAAAGCCCTTGTTATTTCTAACAAGGGCTTTTTATGGATCAGTGACAAAAGTTGGGGACTAGGCAAAAAGTCTAGTTAATCTAAAAAGGA
>NZ_DAMANB010000044.1:0-5014 GCF_032073645.1 Myroides sp. | reverse complement strand
AATTTGAGAGTGTTTATGCAATGCGCTTTTATGAACTTCTAAGTGGTCAAAAAAAACCTATTGAGTTCAAAATAGAAACATTAAAAGAGATGTTTAGCATTTCAGATAAGTATAAAAGAGTGAATGACTTTATTCGATTTGTCCTTGATGTTGCAAAAAAAGAATTGGATGAAAAAAGTCCTTATTCGTTCAACTATGAACCACAAAAACAAGGCAGAGCGTACCATTCGATAATATTCTTCCCCAAATTAAACCCTAAGAATAGAGATGAAGAACTTGAAAGAAAGAGCTTGCAAAAACAAGTGTCACTATCATGGGATTTACCTAAAAATGTGATAGACTATCTAAAACATAATTTCGAATTTACTACTGATGGAATAAAAAACAATCTCGATTTATTAAAGTCTGCACACGAAAAAATAGATTTGATTCAGTTTTTGGCTAGCATAAAAAGGAAAGTAAGAGAGTCCAACAACCCTCAAGGATATGTTATTGGAACAATAAGAAAACAGCTTAATACTATTATTAATAAAATGCATACATTTGAATAAATTACTAATATATGGGAATCTTTTCTTATAAATATAAATGCCCTTATTGTGGTTATAAATCAAATAGAAAACATAATTTTGCAATGAGAATTTGTCCTAAGAAACCATTTTTATTATCATTTATAAATCCTCATTGTTGGGGCTTACGTAAAAAATAAAATATTAAACATATCCACATGAATAAGTATTCTAGTATCGTTCTGCTATTGATAATCCTGATCTGTTTCGGTTGCTCGAATTCTAAAGATAAAAAAACAGGCAAATCACCTGAAACAATTACTGTAGAACAAGTAAAAGAAATTGTTTCTAAAATCTGTTTTCTTAATAAAGAAAACATTGCTTACATTAGAAGCACGATGGATATGTATGATCCAGACTATGGTGTTGAAAAAATGGATATGTATAATCAGGACTATATTGGATATGTAATGACACATGGTATTGGTACAGAAGATATATATTATTATTATTATGCTACCAATAAAATTAAGTTGATAGATGTAGAAAATTTGATTATACATACTGATCAGATAGAAAGTTTGGATATTGAAGAGACGATAAGTTGTGATATTACAGTAGCGAAAGATAATGTTACAAAATATGGAAAGGATCATGAAAAAGATGTATCACCTAAGAAACCTATAAAATTTGAAGTATATTTATTGAAGACAAAAGATAAAGGTTGGATTGTTTCTAACATGATACCCTTTAAATCAAATAACGAATATATTCAATTCTATAATATTGATTCTGTTTCTGAAAACAAGGATATTAATCCAAAAGACAAATATCTTGATATTTACAGTACAAAAGAGTATTCTTTTTACCAGATAGCTTGTAAGTAAATAAATAGAGACTTGGGTAATATTTACAGTACACTAAATCATTATTTTTACCTATTCCACTTATCAAACAACTCTTTCTGATTCGGATTTTCTCTAAAATATTGATTAACATAATTGATCGTTTCTTTTAGCTTTTTATTTTCATCAACAGCTTCATTTTTGTTGATAATAGCTAATACTGCAAAAAAAATACTCCCAATAACTGCTAAGCCCATAAAAACATAAAGAATCCACTCTTTGAGTTGTATTTCAAAAGGTTTTTCTTTTTTTATTTGCTCAAGTCTATTTATGTTTTCTTTGGTTGTTTGCTCAAAAGATCTATTGGCTTGTTCAAATAAAGAACTTACCCTATTCGTATCTATTGAAAATGATTCTATTCTTTTTCTTTCTTCTTCTAATTTCTTAACTGAAGCATTCAAATTTGATTCAGCCTTTTCTAAAGCATAACCTACGGCTTCAGCTAATTGTCGATTCGTTAATTCTTTACTCATATTACAGACTCATTGATCGCCCAACATCTTTTATAGAGACTTTTAAGGCATTTATTGCTAACTTGGATGGGTTTATACTGCTTGCTATATCTACAGCTTTAAAAACATCGTTTATTTCTTCCCCTAACTGTGATTTGATGGCGTTAACTATCAAATTTGAACTATTACTTGATGATTTTACTTTGTTGACTAATTCAGGAGCTTTTAATTTAGTTTCTTGAGGTAAGATGTCGGCAAAGTGATAATGTTTGATATTGCGGTTTATTTCAGATAATTTAAAACTATTATCTCCGTTATCAATACGCATTCCGAACAAAACTCCTTGTTTGTTATATGTTGGCTTTACATCGTACCCGTTAGACTTCATTAGCCTACAAAAATCGTCAAAATTATTACTCTTAGCCTTGCACTCTAGGATGCTTTTTTCTATTTCTTTTTTCAAACCTTTTGTTTCTGTTTTTTTAGACTGTTCGATCTGTTTTGCTGTCTTTAAACCCATATTTTGTGCAATCTTTTCGGCTGATTCTTGGGATTTCTTACTAATAAAACTATCATTGAGAGCTTTTGCGTTGAAATCGATACGATTGGCTATGATATGGATGTGTTGGTTTTGAGTGCTATTATGAACGGTAGCTATCCATTGATGATCGATAAGACCTAAGTTTTCCAGGTGTTCATGTAGTGCCTTTCTTAATTCTTTATTCGATAATTTGCCCTGATCTGCATCAGGACTTAAAACAATGCTGATCGTATTGTTTTTACAGTTTTGATTTTCGGATTGAACCATCCTTAATTCTTGTAATATTTCTTTTCCGTCCTTACCGACAAGTCCATTTCTATCAAGCTCTATAGCTTGACCTTTATCATTAAGAATATAATCAATGGCTTGACTGCTTCCTCTTACACTTTTTGCCTTACTGATCATTTTATTATATCGTTTAAGGCTTGATCTAACTTCTGTACTAAATCGTGTATTTCTGCTTTTAGAAGTGTTTCTTCTTTAACTACTAATAGATTGGATATTCTAGAAAAATTTGTTTTAAAATTGGATAGATTTTGATAGGCTTGAAGTTCCTCGCTGGTTCTGCGTGCTTGAATAACACGATGTAAAGAACAATCACGTACATACTCCGAAACACTTAAACCAGCTTTTTCAGCATTCAATTCGATGGCTGAACGCTCTAAGTAGGAGACACGGATTTCAATGCGTTGATTTCGTTTTTGCATAATAACGGGGTATTTACTTTTGCGACCAAAGGGAGTAAAACAAGGGGGTGTGAAGACCGTTAAAAAATGGAGGTACGACCATTTTGTACGGACAAACACACCTCTTGACCTTTATTCGTGGTTGCTATTACTAATCGTGTGTAAACCTATACATTTTTTCTTCTATTCTAAAACATATTTCAATGGAGTTTTGAAATTACATAAAGGGTGAGCAGTAAAAAATACACTCGAAGAATGAGAGGAAGATTTTTACAAGCGAATTTATTTACCCTTTTGAAATTGAAAAACGAATTTTTCTTTGTGACAGAATAGAAAATAAAATAATATCGTATATTTGTACCAATTCGGTACATAAATTAAAAATAAAAGCCATGTTAGTAGTAAGCTCAAGAGAATTTAGAGATAAACAAGCAATGTATCTCGACCAAGCAGACGAGGGAAAAGAAATACTCGTCCAAAGAGGGAAAAACAGAAGTTATAGGATAGTTCCTATAACAGAAGATGACACTATTGTGAAAAAGGAACATATACTAGCTCCAGATGAACGATTAGCACAGGCTATAAGTCCAGATGAACTATTAGAGCGTTTAATACCTAGAATCGAGAAATTATTTGATAAATGAAAGTAGTGTTTTCACTTGAGGTGGAAAATTACTTCTTTGAACTAATCGAAATACTCCATAAAAAAGAATATTTTGGATTCAAAGAATCTGCCACAAAATATGTTCAGGAACTCATAAAGGATATACAAAGAGAACTTGAAACATCACCAAAAAAACTTGCCCCTCCATATTTTGATAAATATGGACGTAATTTATATTACTCATCATTCAGGAGAAATAAGTCTACTCAATGGTTTGTATTCTTCTCCACATACTCAAATAATGGAGAAAACATATACCTAGTTGAGTATGTAGCCAATAACCATTCTATTGCCCACCTAATATAAAACGTACCAATTCGGTACACCGCCACCCCCCTAGCCTTAAAACCTTATATTTGTTTTGCTTTTTTCAAAACCACATCGACCCAAGCGAAGCTAAATTTTCAACTCTCATCCCATGAATTTGCTCGCATATAATTGCGCTAAAAAATGAATTTTGGTGTTTGTATTATTAAACAAAGCTTATTATATGCTTATCCGAGTTTAAAGAAACATTCATAATAGCGTGTGTATCAAGAACATTGCATAGATAAAAAGAGAACAAGTACGAGAAATTGAATACTAAGTACGAGAAATTGAATACTAAATAGACAGATAAGTACGAGAAATTGAATACCATTGACGAATTATGTATTGCACAACTCGTTTTTAGTTTTACCTTTGTCTATATTCTAAAAACGAGGTCATGAATACTAAGAAAGAGGATCCTAAAGCAACTAAGAAAAGAGAAGTTCCAATGTTGACTAACAAAGACAACAAAGATGTGATTCAATCTTACATCATCACATCTGCTCGGTATGACTTTTCTGTTTATGAAAAAAGAATACTCTACCGTATCGTAGAAGCCAATCAGGAAGTCTTAGAAAACAAGCAACTCTCAAACAAATATATCATCGATACCGATTTATTCAATACTAAGAGCTATTTGATGCCCATAGCTTGCTTTTTGAATGGTGAAGAAGATAAGAACCACAAGAGAATAAAAGAAGCCTTTAGAAGCCTCGAGGATAAGTCTTTTATGTATGAGGATGATGATGTAATAACAAGCATCAGACTTGTAAGGAAATTCGAAATAAACAAACGTTCTGGGTTCGTTAGGTTCAGCTTAGACCTCCCTATTTACTCTGCTCTTATAGATTTTTCAAAAGGTTATAAAAAATACGAACTGAAAACAGCTATGGAATTTGAGAGTGTTTATGCAATGCGCTTTTATGAACTTCTAAGTGGTCAAAAAAA
>NZ_DAMANB010000043.1:0-6195 GCF_032073645.1 Myroides sp. | reverse complement strand
CAAACTTACTTCCTTACATTATATTATGAAATATGCACTTGCTCGGGCGGATACGTTAATAAAAGGCGGTGGAACTAAGAGCATGTCCCTATCAGAGGTTTGCAACAGACAGATATACTCAGCCCATGCCAATATAAGGCACAGGTGTAAGTCTATCTCTATGTTGGATGTTATCTGAAGGTCGCATTTCTGATAAACCAATAATGATAGATTACGCTTGTTCGTAATGTTTTCTAATTCAAATGTAGTTAATTTCCGAAGGAATGTAAATGTCTTAATTTGTCATTATAGTGATGTTGTTTTAATTTCTTTTAACTTATTTGAATTATAAGTATTTTTGGTTTTTAAAGTTGTTTATGAATGAAAGAAACCTATCATATTTAGACTTATTATGAATATAATTATTATGGAAATCTATCATATTTTTTAAATGATATGTTTTGAATTTTTAATACCTAACCCTAAAAAAAGTATGAAACCACATATAAAAGATAAATTAAAAGAATTAAAAACGAACACTTCTAAAGTTCAATTAAATTCAGGTAGATTGAAGGAAATACCTAATAAATTGAGAACATGTAATAATTTAAAATACCTTGATTTATTTGGTAACACCATAAATATTATACCAGATTGGTTCTATGAATTTAAGAATCTTGAGAACTTGAGTCTAAAGAATAATTCTTTTAAAGATTTACCAATTATAGTATTTACTATAGAAAATTTAAATTGTTTTAATATATCTGAGAATCAAATTTCAAAAATCACAGATCATTATTTTAAAAATTTAATGCATATAGAAAAAGTTGATTTAAGTTATAATCAAATTTCATATATATCTAACGACAAAATAACATTTTCAAAATGTACTAATTTAAACTTAAAAGGTAATAAATTAGAAGAGTTTCCTATAGCAATTAAAGATTGTAATAGCTTAGAAAAGTTAGATTTGTCTGAGAATAATATCTTTCAAATTAATGATGATATTTTTAATGATTTAGAAAATTTAGTAGAGTTAAACCTGAGTTTTAATAATCTTACATATTTACCTACAAGCATTGGAAAACTAAAAAAATTAAAAAGATTAATTCTAAGTGGAAATAAAATTAATCATTTACCTGTAGAATTTGAGAATCTAAACTCTCTTGAATATCTTGATTTCGATAACAATCCGATTGGTAGGGTTCCTGTGGAAATTTCAGCACAAGGAGCATCTGGTATTATTAATTATTATTTGTCATTAGGCGATAATGAACAGTTATTTGAAGCAAAATTATTAATCGTTGGTCAAGGAAATGTTGGTAAGACTTTTTTAATGAATAGATTAGTATATAATGACACTCCAGAAACCTGTTCAACAGAAGGAATAGAAATAAAAAACTGGTGTATTAAAACGTTATCCTCACAAGATTTCAGAGTAAATATTTGGGATTTTGGAGGGCAAGAAATCTACCATTCAACACACCAATTCTTTTTAACCAATAGATCACTTTACTTGTTAGTTTGGGAAGCAAGAACTGATCAACATCAAATAAGTTTTGATTATTGGCTTAATGTAATCAGATTGTTGAGTAACAACTCACCTGTGATTATCGTACTTAATAAGATGGATGAGAGAATTAATAATATAGATGAAAAGTCTCTAAAAGCTAAATTCAAAAATATAGTATCATTTCATAAAGTCAGTGCAATAACAGGTCAAAATATAGATTTATTATCAGAGAATATTAGTAGTGAGATTAACTCTTTGCCACTAATTGGAGATAAGCTTCCAAAAGTTTGGCTAGAGATCAGAAAAATTTTAGAATCATTGCAGTCAAATTATATTTCATTATCTGAATATTTGGCAATCTGTAATCAATGTGGTTTATCAAACAAACGTGGATTATTTTTAAGTCAATACTTCCATGATTTAGGTGTTTTTCTTCATTTTCAAGAAGATAACCTTCTTAGGCATATCATCTTCTTAAAACCTGAATGGGCTACAAATGCAGTTTATAAAATATTAGATTCTAAAGAAGTAATTCAAAGAAATGGAGAATTTGATCCTGAACTATTAGATACGGTTCTGTTTGAATTTGAAGCAGATAAGAGACCTTATATTGTGACTTTAATGAAAAACTTCGAATTATGCTTCGAAATTGAAAAAAACTTATTTCTTATTCCTGAATTATTAAAACCAGAAATAATAGATTTTGATTGGGATTACAATGATAATTTACGTTTTGAATACCATTATGATTTTATGCCTGCTGGAATCATGGCTAGATTTATTGTAAGAACAAGAAATCTGATTCATGATAACACATTTTGGAAAAATGGAGTGATTATTCAAAGAGAGAATACTAGAGCACTTATTACAACTGACCAATATTCTAGGAAATTATTTATTTGGATTAATGGAGATAATGCATCTTTTCTTTTAGAAATAATTCGCAAAGAATTAAATGACATTCATCAATCACTAAATTATCATGATGTGCCTGAGCGAATTCCGTGTATTTGTTCTGACTGTATAAATTCTAAAACGCCTCATCTATTTAACTATTCGTTTGTTAGGAAAATTGGTGTAACTAATGGCTTTAAAACAATTCCTTGTGAAATAAGTTGCACAGGTGTTAATGTTCATAAACTTCTAGGTCTTTATCATATTGAAAATACGGATAATGATAACAACCCTATATATTCATTAGATAAGATATTAACAGATATAATTGAAGTTTCATCTAGAATTTTAGAAAGAAAATATCAACAGAAAATAGAAGATCTGTATAACGATGGGTTAGTTGATCTTTTAAGAACAAAAGGACATAATGTTGCTGATCAAACTAGATCTGGATCTTCAAGTTCTGGAATTAGTTCTGGTGAATTGGATATTATGATCAGAAGGAATAATGGTATACCTATAACAATAATTGAATGTTTACGATTGAGCAGTTGTGGTAAAAAGAATACTATTGTATCTGATCATATAAATAAACTTTTATCAAAATATGATACTCATGATTTGAAAAGAAAGTTTGTTATTGTTTTTGCAGAGAGCAATAGATTAGATAATTTATGGGCGAATTATACTAAATACATAAAAGATATGGATTATGAAGATAAATACCCATTTTCTGGTTTTACTCTTCGAAGTGATTTACATAATAATATTGGAGCAATGAGAGTTGGAGTATCAAGACATGAAAATAATGGAGAGACATTAGAAGTTGTACATATAATGTTAGATATGTTTAATAAGAAATAGCCTATTGAAAAAACAAACCCCTCACTACCAAGGTAATGAGGGGTTCTTTTGTGGTCCCACCTGGGCTCGAACCAGGGACTTGCTGATTATGAGCCGGAGAAATGAATGTTGTATTTAATTGCATTTTGTTTCAAACCAACTGATTTTTAGTTAGTTGCAAAATTTTTAAAATATTTTTGTTTCATCTATTTGCACGATAAGTACCGATTTGTTGTACGTATGTTGTACTTTAAAATTATTTATGATGAAAACGAGTTTAAAAATTGTATTAAAAAAGACAAAATTAAGTGATGGAACTTACCCAATTAATCTTAGAGTTACTATTAATAGGAGGTCTAAATTCTATAAAACACCTTACAGTACTGCACCTAAATTTTGGAATGCAAAAGTAGGGGAGTTTACCTCTAAGTTCCCGAATTTTTTACAAGCCAATAGAATATTAAGTACGCTCAAACAAGATGCGTCAAAAGTATTGGATTTGATGATTGAACAAGAAAAAGAATTTACACTTGAAGTATTTGATTCTCTACTTCGACCAGAGAAGGTTGAGATTGTAAAATTTGTTGCTTTTTTTCAAAATAGGATTGAGCAATTCAAAGAAGCAGGTCAAGTTAGTTCAGCAAGTTCATATAATGATTCATTAAAGGCTTTAAAACGTTTTAAGCCTGGGGTGATCAAATATGAGTTTACACAAATTGATTATTCTTTTTTAGTAGCCTTTGAAGCAGACTTAAGATCAAGAGGCTGTACAAATGGAGGAATAGGTATATATATGCGTAATATACGTGCTATTTATAATTCTGCTATTAAATCAAAAATAGCATCTTTGGAGAATTATCCATTTAGAGACTATGTGATTTCTAAGTTGAAATCTACCAAGATAAAAAAAGCGCTTACAAAAGAAGAGTTACAGCTGCTACTTGATTATGACTTTTCAGAAAATACTGAAGGAGCTAAGGTGTTGTATACTTATTTATTTAGTTTCTTTTGTCGAGGAATGAACTTTACTGATATCGCTGAATTAAAATGGGATGATATAAACTCTAATCGTTTTAGTTATATCCGAAATAAAACAGGCGTGGCTATTAATGTAAAGATACCAGAGAATAAAGACTTGGATACTATCTTAAACTATTTCAGAATCTATAGGCCATTTGATACAGATTACATCTTTTCAATCCTGGATAAAGATCTAAGCTTATATACTAAAGAAGAACTAAGAGCACGAAAAAGTAGTGTTAGGGATTATTATAATAAGCAGTTAAATATCATTGCAAAGGAATGTGGGATTAAAACAAAGATTACCTTTTATACAGCTCGTCATACTTTCGCTACTCTATCATTAAAAAAAGGGGTGAACTTATATATGCTTAAACAGGCCTTTGGGCACCAATCTATTAAAACTACTGAAGCTTATGTAGAGGATTTTAATAGAGAAGAGCTTGATCAGGCATTTGAGAATTTGTTTTAACTATGTTTGTGGGGACTGATAAAACGTGTTTTGTAAAGAGGGAAGCTTATTTGATTTTTAATAGAGATTTATCTGTTTCTGTTTTACATTATAATTTAATAAAAAATATTTTGATTACAATAATATCTATATTTATGTAATCAAACATCTTTGTTTTTGTTTTTATTTGTATTTTTGTAATCAAAATAAAAATGTATGGATTATAATTTAGAGAAAGCGGTAGATTATCATTATGGTGTTTTTCCTCCAAAGAGTATTGATTATGCTCTTTTTATTCAAGAATTAGTGAGGGCTACTGATGCATTGGCACGTTTTGATCAAATGTTAAAAAACCTACATAACACTGAAATTTTATTAGCTCCTTTAAGAAATCAGGAGGCGGTAATATCTTCTAGAATTGAAGGTACAATTAGCACAATGGATGAGATACTTCAATATGAGGCTGATCATGAAGGTGAGGATATCACTACTGCTAAAACCGATGTAATAGAAACTATCTTATACCAACGTGCTTTGAAAAATGCTCAAAGTGCACTTGAAAGTGGCTATGATTTTTCATTAAGCTTTCTTAAGCAAATGCATCAACAGTTGTTATATTTAGGTAGAGGAGCAAATAAATCTCCTGGTGAATTTAAGAAAGAACAAAATTATTTGGCAGATAGGTTAAAAAGAGAAATTCAGTTTATTCCTATTAGGCCTGAAAATCTAGTTGATGGATTAGAGCAGCTTTTTAAGTTTCTAGAAAATAGTGATTTTCCTCCGTTAATTAAAACTGCTATTATGCATTTGGAGTTTGAAGCATTGCATCCTTTTAAAGATGGAAATGGAAGAATTGGAAGAATGTTAATTACGCTGAACTTATGGAGAGAAAAAATTCTTTCAGAACCTCATTTTTATATTAGTGGATATTTTGAAGAAAATAAAGATGAATATATAGAACAAATGCGTAATGTTTCCAAAACAAAGGATTGGAATGAATGGATTCTTTTTTTCTTAAAAGCAGTAGAAAATCAAGCGATTAAAAATTTAGAAATAGCTGAGAGTATAAAGAGTTTGTACGAAACTACAAAAACTGAATTCTCTGAGTTACTATCTTCAAAATGGAATATAGAGATACTTGATTTTATATTTACTTATCCAGTATTTAGAAATAATAAATTTGTTAGTACAACAAAGATCCCGAATGCAACAGCAGTACTAATGATTAAAAAATTAGTTGATAATGGCTATTTAGTTTTAAGAGAAGAATCATCAGGGCGTAGAGCTGCGATGTATTCTTTTGAACCTTTAATGAAATTAGTTAGAGTATAAAAATTGTAATCAATATTTTTTGTTTACATAAAAGTACTGTTTTTTGTAATCAAACTAGTTAGTCTTCAAAAATTGTAATCAATATTTTTTGCTTACATAAAAGTGCTGTTTTTTGTAATCAAACTAGTTAGTCTTCAAAAATTGTAATCAATATTTTTTGCTT
>NZ_DAMANB010000042.1:0-8246 GCF_032073645.1 Myroides sp. | reverse complement strand
CGACACAAATTTCTATAACCCTTCTTTATTTTACAAAAGTCAAGACGACTTCATTACATAATTCTTAATCTTACAAAACATATAGTGATTTTAATACATTTTAAAAATACTTATCACACATTAAAACAACCACTTACACAAAACAACCCAAAAAAACATTTATTTTTCACACCTAAACCTTGCAGATACAAAATAATGTTCTATATTTGCACTCGCAATGACAAAATAAGTCTAGCGGGGTGTAGCGTAGCCCGGTCATCGCGCCTGCTTTGGGAGCAGGAGGTCGCAGGTTCGAATCCTGCCACCCCGACTTTTTCGGCATCAAAATATGCCTAAATCCGTAAGTATCAATTACTTACGGATTTTTTTATTTTTAAATATATCATAATAATCCATTGTAAATCAATCTAAATGTGAGCTATTAGGTGAGCTATTTTTAAAAGGTAAATTAGCTCACCGAATCGAGTTTAACTAATTGTATTTCAATAAATTAAATACAATTTATTTTAGTTTAATTCAGTGCTTTTTGGTCTTGTTTGGGTACTATTCAGGTGAGTAGTTTTTTAAAACCATATCAAAACAGTTCGGTTAACATTAAAATAGATTGATATGAAAACAAAAAACACATTTGGAATACACTTCATTATACGTGTTTCTAATTCAAACAAAACAGTCCCATCCCTTATATACGCTAGGGTTACAGTAAACGGACAACGAACAGAAATTTCTTTAAAACTAAAAATATCCCCTACTTCTTGGGATAATATTAAAGGAAAAGCAAAAGGAAAAAGTGAGGACACGGTTCGAATCAATGCACATATTGAGCGAGTACGTTCCCTCATTACAGATGCCTATCATCAATTAGTTCAACAAAAAAGAGTTGTCTCTATAGGAGCAGTTAAAAATATCTTTCTCGGACATGATGATACAGAATCATCACTTTTAAAGCTTATAGACTATCACAGAGAGATTGCTACAAGTAAATTAGCTTATGGAACACTAAAGAACTACTTCTCTACGGAAAAGTACCTTAAAAGCTATTTGCGTAAAGTACACAATCGAACTGACATCTATTTAAGTGAGATTAACTACAAATTTATCTTCGACTTTGAAAACTTCCTAAGAAACTGCAAACCTATTCACAAGCATCAACCATTAAATAACAATGGTATTATGAAACACATTGAAAGATTTAAAAAGTTAATCAACTTAGCTATCACTATGGAATGGATGGAGAAAGATCCCTTTACCAAATATAAACTTCAATTTGAGAAGACAGAAAGAGGGCATCTAACTAAATCTGAACTTGAAACCCTTGTCAACAAGAATTTTGCTATTGAAAGATTACAAGCTGTTCTTGATATGTTTTTGTTTAGTTGTTATACTGGTTTAGCCTATATAGATATCTTTCACTTAGCTCCACAAAATATAGCAAAAGGAAGTGATGGAAAAGATTGGATTATATCAAGTAGAGAGAAAACTAAAATACCTGTTAGGGTTCCTCTATTACCTGAAGCTTTAGAACTAATTGAAAAATACAAGGACCATCCTATTGCTTTTGCCAAAGGCAAACTGTTTCCTGTTATTAGTAACCAACGAATGAATGGTTACTTAAAAGAGATTGCCATTATATGTGAAATAGACAAAAACTTATCTTTTCATTTAGCCAGACATACCTTTGCTACAACCATTACACTAAACAATGGTGTACCTATTGAGTCAGTGAGTAAGATGCTTGGGCATACGGCTATTAAAACAACTCAAATTTATGCTAAAGTATTAGAACATAAATTGGGTGAAGATATGGATAATCTAAGAGAAAGAAGACTTATTCAAGAGAACCACAAGTACAACTTTGAAGAGTCAAATTAAACCTCCCAAAGACAACGAAACTAAACCAGTACATACAAATTGTTATTTAGGGTTAGAACTAAGCTTATAGCAGCTTAAAACAAATCAAAACTAACCCTAAATACTATTTATTATGAAAGTTGAATTTATTACAAAAGAAGATCTTGAGATTTTTAAACAAGAGATTATTACTGAGATAAGAAGGTATAGTCCTTTTAATAGAAAGAAAGATCAAGAAATAAAACAATGGATCAAAAGCTATGAGGTAAGAAAGCTTCTTGGTATTTCTCCTGGTACTTTACAAAATATGAGACTAAATGGTACAATACCATTTAAGAAGATTGGTGGACTTATATTTTATAGGTATGAAGATATAATAAAAATGATGGAGAGTGAATGAAATGAAACAGCCCCAACTATTACATGGATAGTTGGGGCTGTTTTATTAGATAGAAAGAGATTTACCCCTTTCCATATATCTTATAAATAATGATCTTAAAACCTTTGTATTTTTGTGTGACAACTAACAAAGTTGAGTTTTTAAATCTTATTAAATTTATTTTCGATCTCCCTTAAACGATTAAGTAAATCAGTCCAGTTTAAACTATTTCCAATGATCATATGCTCTTGCATTGTTTTATAGTCTTCTGCCCATCTTTCAAGTAGTTCTTCTGGAGGTAAAATACTCAATTTACCTTTTTTATGATTTGAGTAATCTATCCCTCTTAAAGGCGTTACTTTTTGTCGATGTTCAACAATATTAGTAAACAAATCATCATCAACTATTGCTTGTTCACCAAATTCTGAATCCATAATTTTGTCTATGTCATAAAAATGCCTAGTCAATCGATCAGTTCTAATATTTTCAATAGGCTTTGAGAATTCTTCGTGCAATAACAATACTTTCTCAATTAAAGTACGAGTGGGAACAACAACTTCTACATTAAATGTAGGCATAGCAAAAGGCGATTTTGAAAATTCCGAATCAATATATGAAGTAATAGGTTTTGACTCAGCTGGCTCAGTTAACGATCTGGCCCCCATTTCAAGTAAAACACGCTGTTGAATATATGCATTAGTAGCAGGGACACTTGATTGATAATAAACCTCTAAAGTATTGGGGTCACTTGTATCATCAACATGATTGTTATACTTAATTTCATATAAACTCGAATTTACTCCCAACTCAGTTAATTGATGTATTAACTCTTCTCTAAATTCATTAATAATAAATCCTCCAGAAGCTTTTCTAAGTTTTTTAATTTGTGTTTTAGAATCAAGCTTACCAAACCCCAGCAAACGCTGGTCAATAATCAAATCAATATCTTCTGAAAATCACTGTATTAAATTATAAGCCCTTACTCAGAGAAGTTCCTCCTTTAAATATAATAGAATCTGCATACTTAGATTGAAATATTGCCTTTAAAAGAATACAAACCCACCAATCTTTCTCTATTACAAAAGCTGGTAGTCCATAAACTGCTTCAGCTTGTTTTAGTACAGTAACTCTTTGCTCTTCTGATAAATTAATCCACATACTCCTCTTTATAATAAAGTTTTTTAATTTCCTTTTGAATCCAAACTGGAGCAAATTTCAATTGAGATTCTATCACTTGCTGATCTATTTTATCAATAGTTAATTTAATAGTATTTAAAAAAGAATCTGTAATTTGTTTTTGCCCTTTTTCTTTAAAAGCCTGCACTACTAAATGTAATAGATTATCTTTTATCATAAGATTTTTAGGGACAGTCCTCTTAAAATTAATCTTCCTATTTCCAACCTTAATTTCTCTTTGAGACCCGTCAGTCAAATAAACAGTCTTTAATGGTATTTGAGTTGTTAGTCCCAATAGATATAATGCTAATACACCAGTTGGAGCTATACGCACCTTATCTCTTTTTGCAATCTCATTTGCAATTTCCTCTATACCTGGATATATTGTTCCTAACAAAGAATCTTGCTTAGGTTTTATATAAATACCTTGGGCTAGCCGTTCAATAAGTTTTTCTTTTTCTAAACGTGAAAGTACTTGGCGAATATTATCAGATGTGCCATATTTAATAAAATCATTAGCGAAAAAAATTTCGCCACGCTTAGATTTAGAAATCTTCTCTAATATCTGACTACTAATAGATTCACTCATAAAAAAACATGTATATTTGTCACAAATTTAATCAATATTTGTGACAAAATTTCTTTTCATATAATTAAATATTTTGTTTATTGAATAGTAACACCTTATCTCAAACAAAAACATCTGAAATAATAACATATTTAGATAAGAAAAATCAAATCTCCAAGTAAACATGTTCTAATAAAAAACTTAATTAGTTATTAGCATAAACACTTCTTTACTATCGATCAAACAAGAAATCTCTATTTTTTTAATGTCCCGATATTCCATTTACAAAAGTGTCCACAAATCCCATAATCTTTCCTAAAATACGATCACCTGTTTCTTTAAATTTTAGAACACTTGGTTTTCCATCTTTTCTTAAGCTCAGTAAATCATCTCGTAAAGGTTCTCTCTCAGAAAACAAATAATTCTCTATTAATTTCTCTGTTTGATCTCTATATAAATTTTCTGTCTGAACTAATTTAACCAGTGCTGATTCTTGTTCTTTAACCCAGAATTTATCAAACTCTTCTGTGATATTATCGGTATCTTCTATTAGAGGTAAATTTTCTTGAATAAACTTCTCTATTAGTTCGCGTTTACTTCGAAGAGATACTTCTGTATTCAATAAATTAGATATTTCTTTTTCAATAGTTTCTTTATCCTTATCTGTTTGTTTTGATTTGAATGTAATTAATAACTGGAGAATATAATTCACATTAATTGTATCTCTTCTAATAAGTTCTAATTCAAAATCAATATCATTTAGAATTGAAGTTTTTTCTGGTGCAGAAGTATCAGAGCTTAACTTGTCTTTTAAATCTAAATACTTACTAGTGTAATCAGCAAATATTTGCTCTTCTAAATCTAAATCTTCCCATTTAAACTCCGTAAAATGGGTCATCTTCTTATGAAGTCTTATAAGAGTTCGAAATGCCAAGATAAACTTCAATTTTTCGTCTTCAGAATATAGTCCGTCTACTGCATCAACTCCTGGTACAAGTTCTAAAAGCTTTTCTGTAGCCTCATTAAATTTCTCAACGTACTTTTCATAAGGTTCTACAATAATCTCATCAATAGCTTCTTTATTACTAAACAAAGCAATTGCTTGATCTGTCTTTTCCTTCAAATTGCGGAAGCATACTATATTCCCTTGTGTCTTATTCTTATCTAAAATTCTATTTGTACGACTAAAGGCTTGAATAAGTCCATGGTATTGTAAATTCTTATCTACATATAACGTGTTTAAATATTTACTATCAAATCCCGTTAAAAACATATTAGCAACCAAAAGAATATCTGTTTCATTTTGTTTTGATTTCTTTGCCACAGCATTGTAATAGTTATAGAAACCTTCTGTATCCTTTATATTATGTTTTTCTTCAAACTGATTATTAAAATCTTCAACATAAGACTCTAGTAATTCTCTTCGATGAGGAATGTAATTACTCTGATATTCAACAGGTGATTCAGCAGCCATATTTAACTGATTTACGACTTGCTCTTCCATCTCATCTTCATTTTGAGCAAAGCTAAATATAGTAGTAATCTTTAAATCGTGTTCTCCTTCTTGTTTCTTCCTTTTAAAAATCTCATAATATTGAATAACAGCGTCAATATCCTGTACACACATCATTGCACAGAATTTTTTATCTTGTGTTTTTTGGTTGTGATATTGAATAATATAATCTACAATAGCTTCTTTACGTTCAGGAGCTTCATAAACTTCAGCTTCATTAATTTGTTCTATTTGTAAATCAATGATATGATCCTTCTTCTTGAATGTTTGAATATACTCAACCGAAAACTTCAGGACATTCTCATCGCGTATTGCATCAGTAATAACATACTTATGCAAACAGTTTCCAAAAAGACTGGCTGTTGTTTTCTCACCATTAGCATTCTCAGCTAATATTGGGGTTCCTGTAAATCCAAATAATTGAATATTAGTAAAATATTGTACTATATTTTTATGGGTATCACCAAATTGAGAGCGATGACATTCATCAAAAATAAAAACCATACGCATGTCCTTTATGGATTTCATCTTTGATACATTTCTACCAGATATAGCATTATTTAATTTCTGAATAGTAGTTACAATAATACTAACATTAGGATCAATAAATTTTTTAATTAAATCGTCTGTATTGGTAGCCGAGCTAACTGATCCCTTACTAAACTTATCATATTCTTGATTGGTTTGATAATCTAAATCCTTTCGGTCTACAACAAACACAACTTTTCTAATAGCTGGTATATTAGAGAGAATTTGACTCGCTTTAAAACTTGTCAATGTTTTTCCACTACCTGTAGTATGCCAGATATATCCATTCTTTTCAATATTATAACCATTGAGCACTTCATTTTCTGTAACTTTTTTAATAATACTCTCCACAGCATAATACTGATATGGACGAAGCACCATTAAACGTTTATCAGTCTCATTAAGAACAATGTATTTACAAATCATCTTACTCACATGACAAGGTTCTAAGAATCGATCGGTAAAACCGTTTAAAATATTATTTAAAGGATTATTAAGCTCATCTGTCCAATGAAAAGTTTGTAAAAACTCTGGTGTATGAGTTCCAAAATTACTGTAATACTTCGTATTAATTCCATTGCTTATTACAAACAACTGTACATATTGAAACAAAGCTTTTCCTGAGCCATAACTGTGCTTTTGGTATCGATTAATTTGATTGAAAGCTTCTTTTAATTCGAGTCCTCTTCTTTTTAATTCAATTTGTACCAGAGGAAGTCCATTAATTAATAGTGTAACATCGTAGCGATTTACATATTTTCCTTCTTGAGTAATTTGATTTGTTACTTGGTATTCATTTTGACACCAATGCTCAACATTTAGAAATTCAAAATATAGATTATCTCCGTTATCTCTGATGATATGATGCTTTTTCTCTCGTAAAGTTTTTGCTTTTTCAAAGACAGATCCTTTGTTAAGTATATTTAGTACTTTCTCGAATTCACTGTCACTAAGCTCAATGCGATTATGCTTTTCTAATTGTATTTTTAAATTAGCCAACAACTCTGCTTCATTAGTAATAGAAACGTATTTATAGCCCATCTTTTGCAATTGGATAACCAATTGCTCTTCTAAAAACTGTTCAGACTGCTTACTCAAAATAATTATGAATTAGGAGTTAAAAAAGGTGAATATTTGATTTGTAAACAAATTTAACAAAATATACATACTCCTACTCATTTCTCCTAATTCATAGTGATAATAATTTTACCTTAATGTCTTAAACATTTGTTCAATTGCCTTTTTTTTCTGCTCCATATTAGGGTGAACATATAAATTTAAGGTTGTACTAATATTAGAATGACCTAAAAGCACACTAACCGTTTTATAATCACAATTACTCTCAATACAACGAGTCGCAAAACTATGTCTTAGCCCATGAAATTTTAATTCAGGCATATCTAATTCATTCATCAGTTTTTTATAATAGCTACGATATGTTCTGGGTTCTGTAGGTTTAGCATCATTAGTTAGTACAAAAAAAGAGGGGTTGACTATTTTTTTAAAAGGCTTTAATATTCTTAATAAATCCTTACTAATTGGTATATCACGAATGGAATTTTTTGTCTTTGGAGTATCTAAAATCAACTCTGTTCTTCTGACTCCATTTTCTATCAAATAAATTCTTTGAATAGTTCTATTAATACTTATAACACCATTATCAGTATCTATATCTTCCCAAGTAAGGGCACAAACTTCTCCTATACGGATCCCTGCGCTTAAACAGATATAAACTCCTAAATTCTTAAATGTAAAATGATCTTGTATGTAGTTCATTATCTTTTTTTGTTCAGCACGACTAAGTACTTCTAAATTTTGTTTTTCTCGCTCTGTTGGGAACTGTATATCAAAAGACGTATAACTCAACCACTTATTCTTAGCTCCAAACTTCAATACCATCTTTAAGACAATCAAAATATCTTTAATTGTTTTATGACTCAATCCTCCTTCTAATTTTTGAAGTACAAAGTTTTGTACATCTGTTTCTTCAATTTCATATTGTTCTCCAAAAGTGGGTAATAAATGATTTTCAATCAGAAGCGTATAAGCTGAAAAACTTGATTTTTTCACATATTGTTGTTTGTCTATTTTCCATAGCTCAATTACTTCTGAAAGTTGTTTTTGTGTATTCATTCTGTATTTATATTTTAAAACGCCAAAGGAAAACAATTAAGGATATTTAATCCTAGTGATAGCTTAGGTCCTAAGGTTCCTAATTTGAGATTTCCAGG
>NZ_DAMANB010000041.1:0-9237 GCF_032073645.1 Myroides sp. | reverse complement strand
ATAGCACAAAGATATTATTTTACACTTTCCTCCCCAACTTTTAACGTTGATCCCTTTTTATTTATATACTCATTTTTAGCATAACCATATCGCGGAGCTGAATACCGTTTTCTATAATAGGCTCATCATAATTCTCTATGAAGAAGTCTTTCTTTACACCATACTTCACAAAGCCATTGCGTTCATAAAATCGTATTTGATCTACTCCACAGTCTGCTGTACCCACTATGATTTGACGATAACCTCCTACTCTTGCAAGTCTAATAATCTCCTTAATCAATAGACTCCCTATTCCCTTGCCCTGAAGCTCAGCAGACACAGCTATATTCTTAAGTTCTACAACCTCATGATCTATGTGGAAAAGACAGAAAACTGCTAAATCATGACTTCCCTCTCTTAGGACATAGACATCACTATCGAATACATACTTATTTATCGCCTGAACGGTCTCATCCGCTAATAATAGTAAAGAATAAGGCAATACTTGTTTATCCTCAATTAACTCAATCTTATATTGCGGATATAATTCTTCTAAAAACATATTCTGATTTTTTTGCTCTTGATACTAAACCAAGATCCCCCTCAACCAAACACTTTGTGTATAGTTGACTCTAAATATTACAACTGTAGTTTTCTGTTTAAGAGGAACCTTAGACTAGAGACAAATATACTATTAATTACGAAGTGTAATCAGATGTCTCCTGTAGTAAATAAGTAAAGAATATAGCCTTAGAGGCTATCATAATTAAAAAGATACAAAGTATACTTTTCATCAATGAAGAAAAATAAAGTCACTCCCTATATTAGGTAGTAGACTCAGATGGTTATATTAAAATAGCATACCATACAATCTATTTCAATATTTGTCCCCACAATTACCATCTTCGCCTTTTAGTGACTTTATAGTATACAATATAGTTAGCTACTTATTCTTATCTGCCCTTGTATCTGGAAACAACAATTGGTCAAACAGTCAATAAAATAAACTACTAAACATTGTATCATTCTTCATGTTATATAGTAATTCTCATAACGCTTTTCTAACTTTGTGTATTTGCTTAGCATTTACAAGTACAAATATAGTGGTGTTCTCGCTTATACCTTCTATCGTCAGCCATACTTTAAGAAAGTATAAGTTTAAAACTTTAAAAATGTTAATAAAACACTAATTACAGGAGCCTTTTACACTCAACAACAACGAATTAAGAACTAGAATCCAACATCTTAACTCAATTCCTTTACTCCATTTTCACTATACAGTTTCAGTAGATAAACAAGTTTTAGTCAATCCCCCATCTAATACCTTCTATCCTCTACTTCATAGTTGTGATGTACATATTTTTATTCTACTTTTACTACAACTAGAGTTGCCTTCATCATACTAGTCAAACCTAAATCTTTTTAAAATTCTAACCATGTATTCTGCCTCTTTCCTATTAGCATTACTTGACACTCTTACCCAATACTGTAAGCGAATATCTGTAAGACACTATGCAAAATACATCTTGTGTAGCCTGCTAATTATAAGCATGTTTGGTTGTCAAAAAACAGCAGTGAAAACAAATCACCTTAGCAATCAAAAAGTATTAGATAATATCGAATCCAATGATAAATCACTAATAGAAAATCAGCACACATTAGACTCTTTATTTACAATCACTAAAAGCATAAATCCAAAAAGCTCACAACTGATCGATATTGCTTCTAAGGCTTATAACCTAGAGCTATATGATCAATACTTTAGATACTCTAAGGAAATCAATCAAATAGCGACTAAAAACAATGACTCTTTACTAGTCGCTAAATCATTGTGGTACATCGGAGATTACTACGATTATAAAATGCAATTAGATAGTGCATACATATACTTCGACCAAGCAGAACAGATATACCTAAACACTAAATCTTATGTAGACGTTGCTAAAATGCAACAATATAAATCTATAGTCTTATTTAGAGAAGGTTTATATAATGAAGCTGAAAACAAAGCATTAGAAGCTCTTGAAATTCTTGAAAGATTACCAAAAGATAGATTGCTCTACGAAATAAACTTAAACCTAGGTAATATCTTAGATCTAAATCAACAGCCTAATGAAGCACTCCTTTATTACTCTGAGGCCATCTATATTTTAGAAGACCTTTATAAAAATAAATTAATATCAACAGAAGAATTTTTAGAGTCAAAAGCACATTGTTATAATAACATAGGAACTTTATATCACACCCAAAAATCTTATTTAAACTCTGAAACATATTTAAGCTATGGTTATAATAATTTAATAGATCTAAACCAACAGAATGAATTATATACAATCATATTAACAAACCTAGGAACATTAAACATTAGCTTAAATAAACTAAACATTGCAGAAAAATTATTAAATGAATCATTAACAATAAGTCTTGAAAAAAATTATAAACAAAGCTTAACAGCAAACAACTTTAGACTTGGTGAACTCGCCCTAAAGAAAAAAGACACAATAGAAGCTATAAATTACTACAAAACAGCATATCAACTTTCAACTAAAGCTAAGGCTAATAATACTATCTTAAAAAGTTTAAAAGCACTTAGCTTAACAGACAAACAAGAAGCTACCAAATACATTAGTCTATATTATGCTTTTAATGATAGCATCAATAAACTACAGATCAGTAAGAGAAATAAATTTGCAAGAATTAAATACGAAAGCGAAAAATTAGAAAAGAACATCGTCAACCTAAAAAAGGAGAATTCCCAACTACTAATTACTTCTATCATCATTGTCTTAATCGCTATTATTCTCCTATTCATTATTCTATATAGAAATAAAATAAAAAAGTACACCTTCTTAAAACAAGATCAAGAAAATAAAGAACTAATATTCAAGCTCCTACTAGAGCAGGAACAATTATCTCAAGATGTCTTAACGAAAGAGCGAGAAAGAATTAGTCAGGAGTTACATGACGGAATCATTAACTCTCTATTCATCGTTCGTCTAAGTTTGGGGAATTCTAAAGACAACCTTCCTATACTTCACGAAATAGAAAAAGTACAGAATCAAATCAGGCTAATCTCTCATGACCTCAAAAATCATGAGTTTATTCAACAAGGGTTCTCTGAAATCATCTCCAAACTAGTGGTCCAAAACAGTACCAACCAACAGAAGTTTCAGCTTATCATATCCAAAAACTATAAATGGGACAAGGTTAGCTATGATGATAAAATAAATATCTATAGAATATTACAAGAAGCAATACAGAATGTCATCAAACACTCTCATGCTAAAAACTGTATTATCTCTATCTTTAAAACAGAGACTAGTGATAGAATAACCATCACAGATGACGGAATAGGATTTAACTATTCTAAAGTTAGAAATAGCAATGGACTCAAAAATATTAATAATAGAGCCAAACAACTCCACGCTTCCCTAGAGGTCAATTCGACAACTCAAGGAACTGTAATTATCATCAATATACCTCATTAAAAAAGAGGTTATCTATGCGATAACCTCTTAAAAAAAAATCGAAATAAATTCGATGACATCGTATATACAGATGGAATAAATCTATGACATCTTTAATCTTTTAGACTAACTAATTCAGATGTATATACTATTTCTTTCCTTTGTCAACAGACTTCTCAATATTATCCGCACTTTCCATTTCTTGTCCAAATGATCTTGTCTGGATAGAATCTCTTACTGTACTGAACTCCCCTCCTTTAAATGAGTCTGAAGCATTTAGAGGTTTGCTTTCTTTCTCTAGAGGATCTACACTACATGAGTAAACTGTTAAACTCAAGATAGCAGCACAAGCATAAATAATTTTTTTGTTCATATTATTTTCTTTTGTTATTCTTCTTCTATACTTTTACTTTATATGACAAGCAGTGTACCATACTACACTCCTTTTTTACATCCTTTCAAAAATACAAATGAGTTTTTCAATCTAATGACTTGAAAAACTTCAAAAATGTTAATTTTTATAAATGAAGCTATCTTACAAATTCCTTATCATAGATGATCACCCGATGATTATCAATGGCTATAAAGCTATTATCCAAAGCAAATATGAGGCTCCTGTCTTCTATGAAGCTACTAATATAGAAGATGCCATAACGCTGGTAGATAGCATAGAAAAAGTAGACTTTTTATTACTAGATTACAATATAGGTAAGCCCTATAATGATATAGAGAATGGAATAGACTTAGCTAAGTTCTTAGCTGAGAAATATGATGGGATAAAAATACTAGTGATTACTGCACACGAGGAGATTACGATTGTTTATAATATCCATAAAAAAGTAAGACCTCACGCCTTATTAATAAAATCAGATGTAAATACAGATGAACTCATTCTAGCTATAGAAAATACCATAAAAGGAGATATCTACAGATCTAATAAGGCACAACAAGCTCTAATATCTATGAATCAGCGCGCAGTCTTACTACAAGAAGACAATATCCAAATCTTAATGTTATTAGATAAGGGGTACAAGGTTCAAGAAATACCAGCATTAATACATAAAAGCCTAAGCTCTGTACAACGCAATATCGGGTTATTAAAAGAGGTCTTTAATGTAACAGAAAATAGTGGTCTACTGAGAGAAGCCAAAAAGCAAGGTTTTATATAACCTTCTAATTATCAACACCAATCTTTTAAATAAAATAGGAATCACCATAAAGTGGTTCCTTTTTGTTAGGTTAACATATAAGCTTCTGTAAAACTCAGACAGCTCCCCTTTTAATTAACTCTAAAGAAAACTGTCAAATAAAAAAATTTGGTTATCCTTTCTGGTTTTTATAAATTGAAACCTCAATCATACATAGAAAGCATTCTGTTTTCTATAAAACAATAAAACTCATTTATAAAGAACTTTTACTAAAAGAGAAATCTTTATAACCTATTTTTTTAAACAAAAAACATAAAGTATGAATACCATAAAAGTATTAAACTCAGAAGACATAAAACAATTGGTTTCTATAGAAGAAGCAATAGAAACGGTTGTGGATGCTTATGTTGAACTATCTAATAATACAGCTGAGATGCCTGAGCGAGTAATAACAGGTCTGGGCAATGACTATCTAGATATCTTTTTTAAACCATCGTTAATTTCCAATATCAATACAGCAGGTGTAAAACTCTTAAGCATACGCAAACAAGGTGGTGTGAATGGTCACCCTGCTATACAAGGGCTAGTTATATTAATTGATTCAGAAAACAACCTTACTCAAGCAATAGTGGATGGTTCTCATCTTACTGCCTTAAGAACAGGAGGTGCTTCTGGTGTAGCAACTCGTTACTTAGCTAGAAAAGACTCTTCTATAATGGCACTTTTTGGAGCTGGAGCACAAGCGTATACACAATTCGAAGCTGTATGTGCAGAAAGGCCTATTAAAAAAGCATATCTATTTGGTAGTTCTAAGAACAGTAAGTCCGTTCAAACATTCATCGAATACTACAAAGACAAATCTGATGTAGAGATTATAGCTGCAGATGATTTAGAGGTACTTGCTAATGTAGATATTATTTGTACAGTTACCCCTTCTGCAACGCCTTTATTTAAAACTTCTCATCTCAAAAAAGGAGTACATATCAACGCAGCTGGGTCCTATAGCCCAACTATGCATGAGTTACCTGAAGATATCTTTATGGATAGTTCTTTGTTTGTAGATCACGAAGATTCTTGTTTTTCTTCAACTGCTGATATCCTTGTACCACTAGAAAAAGCATTATTACCAGAGGAGAATTACAAAGGAGAAATTGGAGATTTAATTCTAGATAAAATTCAAGGAAGAACAAGTGACTCTGAGATAACAGTCTTTAAAAATGTTGGTATCGCAATCCAAGATTTAATTACCGCTAAATATGCCTATGACAAGGCTTGTAGAGAAAACTTAGGTACTTCTATAGAAATGTAAGAAAGATTTCTTTCTAGAATTTAAATTATCTAATTATAAGTATATAACTAAGTGTTTTTTTCAATACTTAGTTCATCTTAAACAAGTGTATAAAAGACGTCTTATCAATATCGATAAGGCGTTTTTTCAATTGCATTTTGGCTTCATCTGGCGACATTCCACCCATAACTTAGAAAAATCTCTTTTGCGAATGCCATCTACCATAATTCTATTGTAAACAAACCTTAGGTCATCTCAAAGAAGCTTTAGAAGTTACTTAAATAACTATTAGGTTCTTTTAAGAAAGATTTTCTTCATACCTTATATTTACTAGATTTGCGAGTAAATATAAGGTATTCTTATTTACACAAAAAACGACTAATCAACAATGAAAAAAATACTATTATTCTCTTTACTCCTAATTGGAATTAATACATATGGACAGTATTTGTACCCGGTAAAAGTAGAAAACTGTAAAATAGATAGATTCTGCCTTGACTGTGGTGATACATTAGCGGGGTATGATCAAAAAGCTTTTACGAAACTTGAACAAGAGCTAAACAAAGAGTTAGATCTTAATAAGCTTACTGGAAGAATAGGATTTCAGGTTTTAGTAGCTCCTAATAAAACTGGTTGTGTTATAAGTCACACAGATGAATCAAATAGTACAGTGACAAAAAAAATAATTAAAAAACTAAACAAGTTTAAAAAGTGGACTCCTTCTATAACAGATGGTAAAATAGAACTAAAGACCTCTATAAACGTTGTCTTTGAAATTCAAAACAATACTATATCTGGTGAGATTGTTAGAGTAGATTTTACTGAATTTGAAAAAAACTATGATCAGCCCACGGCCCCTAAAATATTAAACAAAACCTACCAATACAAAAATGAAAATCTATCTAATTATACAATATCTGTTTGGGATACTAGAAACTCTAATCTGTTAGATAATGACATCATGGGAGTTGCTGTAGACAATTCTGGATTGGTTTGGTTAATATCCTATTTTGAGCTATTAACTTTTAATGGACAAGAATTTAAAGAAATTCAATATAGTGATCCTTTTAATGATAATGAGTCTGGGTACTCACAAATTTTAATTGATGAGGATAATATAGTTTGGTTATATGGCAATGAACAAATATATTCTATACAAGAGCATAAATGGCAAAAGCACAATACTGGTCTATCCAAAGAAACATACGTTATAAGAATGAGTAATAATCTTGTTTCTAAAGAAATTTTTGTCAGCTCACCTGAAGGGGTTGCTATTTATAAGAATCAAAAATGGAATTTTATAAATCAAAAAAAAATAAAAGAACTTCCTTCAACTCACATATACCTTACACAAAGAGATTCAAATAACAGACTTTGGATTGGTACCTCTAGTGGAACTATTGTAATGGATAAACACAATAAACCAATTCCTTCTGATTCTTTTCCCGCTATTATAAAAAAGAAAACCATTACCAATTTCGATGAAGATAAAAAAGGAAATTTCTTTTTATCCTTATATGATTTTGAAACCAAAAAGAGAGAAGAAATGTATACGGATTTCATCATATATCGTACAGATGGAAGCTATACTAAGTATACTTTAGAAAACTCAGGAATTGCTACTAATACTTCTTTAACTAAAGTACTTTACGACAACGAAGATGATATTCTATGGATTGCCACTTTTAATGCAGGGCTTATTAGGTATGATTTAAAGAAAAACACTTGGGAGAATTATCACAGCAAAAACTCAATGCTCCCTACCTCTAAAATTACAGATATGGCTTTTGATAAAAACTATAATCTATATTTAGCTACTGACCAAGGCCTTGTTAAATTAGAAAAAAGGTGATTTTTACTAGTGATTCCATAATCACTAAAAACTTCCTAAACCTAAAAAAACCTACTCATCTAATTAATAACTCACTTATTTATAGGTGATTAATTTAAATTATTAAATCCGAATAACACTTTTTTAAGAACAAAATAAACTTCGCTTTGATAGGTAATGTTTTGCACTCCGTGATTTTCAGGTCATGGGAATTTAATCAGAGTGCTACTGTAATATTTCCATTATCAGTTTCTCCTGCTTCTCCTTTTGATTCTTTTCCTTCACAAAAAACAATCTCAATATCTTGTTCAGAATTGACAAGTTTGTCAAAATTGCTTTCTTCCTATTTCAATACTTTGTAAAGCTTTTCCAATTTGTCAATCAATACTCAGTGCTTACTCAATATACCCTCCTTAACCAAAATTACCATTTGAGTCATAAATCAGTTGGCCATTTTTTATTTACTCAATCATAAGTGTAAGCTTCCCAAATCAAACCGATTGGACAAAGATCTAGAATACTCACTCTAGATAAAATCAAGAGCTTGTTATCTAGATAAGTTGAAAGAAGTATATGGATAAAGAGTATGGAAATTAATACCTTTATCGCTTTCACTTTTCTTTATAATATTCGATAGAACTAAATGATATGAGTAGTCTTCTTAAAGCGCAGATAGAACAAGAAGTTTCCTTAACAGAAAAGGAGTTCGATTTTATCTTATCTTGTTTTACTTTTAAAAAATATAAAAAACATCATTTTTTAATTCAAGAAGGAGAACCTGTACCTTATCTGTTCTTTATTGATACAGGTCTTTTAAAACTTGTTTATACTGATGATAATGCTAAAGAGCATATTGTAGACTTTGCAATGGAAGGTTGGTGGGAAACGGATCTAAAAGCATTCTACAGCCAATCTCTAGCAAGCATGAGTTTAGAATGTATTGAAGATACGCTTGTCTATGCTTTAGATTTAGAAGGATATAATAGACTAAGAAAAAAACTTCCTGTAATAAATGAATTCTTTTTAGATAAAACGCACAAGGGATTTATTGCAGGACAGCAGCGTATTTTATCCATGATGATAAACAATACTACAGAGCGGTTCTTTGAACTTCAAGAGCGTTTTCCTGGTATTATGCAACGTGTGCCAAAATCTCTATTAGCTGCCTATCTTGGTGTCTCAAGAGAAACACTAAGCCGATTAGATTTAAAGTGATCTTCCTCACTTTTTATTTGTGATATAGCTCAACTACTGATTTAAGCGTTTAGTTGCAAATTTGCGCTATAACTTAAAATAAGAATGCAAGATGATAAAAACAGCTATTAATCCTTGGCAATGGCAATTCGAGCGTAACTACACTCAAGCAATAGAAGTCAAAAATGTTCAAAGTACACTATACTGCTCTGGTCAAGTAGCCATTGACACTAATGGTGTTTCAAGTAATGCTGATATGAAAACTCAGCTTCTACGTATGCACCCGAGCAAGTACATCTAGTGAGATCTAATTATTCTTCTACATTATCC
>NZ_DAMANB010000040.1:0-10629 GCF_032073645.1 Myroides sp. | reverse complement strand
ATGTACATATTTTATTATACAATTATTTTAATGACACAGTTCACGGGACACCCTCGTATTTGATAGCAAAAAGGATTTAAAAGCAATTTCATTTTCACTTAGAAAGTCTATATTCTTGATTAGCCTTTCGTATGTTCTGTTCTGCTTTTCTAAAATTGTGCTTAAAGACTTTTTGTAATTATCTTCTGCATTTGTTTTTTCCTGCTTTGTTATCCAACCTTTATACTCTTGTGCAAAGAGTATTAATTTTTGAATGATTGTTGATTTATCTAAGTCAGTCCAAATTGAAAGGTTTTTCAATTCAGTAATATCTTTTAAATTTTCAGGAAAGTCTTCTTTAAAAGCGTTGCTGTAATTTTTAATATCAACTTCAGGCAAAAACGTAGTTTTTAATTCCGTTGGATTTTTATAGTCATTCCAATTTACTGCACAACCGTGGCCAATTGCAAAAGAGTGTTCTTTTCTGTATTGAAAGTTGATTAAGTTTAGTTCTTCGTCAAAAGGGTTTGTTTCAGAAAGTTGTTTGTATGGCAAAAACGTCACGCCCGAAATAGAAATTTCACCTTGTAAAATTGCTTTATGATTTAGTTCTGGATTACTAAATGAAAATTTGTTTTTCGGGTGATTCAATTTGTTTGCTAACAAAATTTTTATGAATTTCCCATAGTGGGTTTCGTAAATTTTCTTGTAATAGCAAGTAATGATAGAATTATCTTCTTGATTTTGGTCTAAAGGATATTCTTTTGATTCGTCGAAATTTATCTCTGTTAGATTTAGTTCAACAGTTTTAGGTTCTATTTTTACTCTTTTCCAAAGTCGTCCTAAAAGTAATTCTCCTTTTTTATATGCAACGCTGTCAAGCAACTCTGTTTGTTGTTCGTTTTCTTTAAATCGGCTTCTATAATTGCGAACAGATAAACCGCCTTTATCAAATTCTTCTTTGTTTAAGGACATTAGTCCGTTTTCGTATTTGAAATACTTGGTAACTGAATTATATGGATTTTCAGAAAACTTTTTGAAATCCTCTTCTGAAATTTCTATCGTTGCCAATGTTGGTTCTATTTGTGCATATTTTGCGTAACTGAAAGTTACGGTTAAAGTTTTTGCATCTTTTGGAACGCAAAAAGTTAAACCAAAATTTGTTGGAAAGTATTGATTGGCTTCTGAATATTCTTTTTCAGGTTCTACATTTTTACTTTTGTCAATATCTTTATCAACATTTTCATCAGCATTATTCGTTTCGGGTGTTTTATTTTCAATGTTAATGTCATCGTCTTCTAATTCTGCATTTGCATCGTGTGTTTCTTTTTCTCCGATAGAAACTTCCATATCACGTTCGGGAAACAAAATACCCGAATAATATCTACTCAATGGATAATCTGAAATGATTTCATTTTCATTGTCAGAAATAAAAACATCAGAACCGGGACCAATCAAATTATCTTTGATTTTATCTCGAAATATCAATCTTGGTTCGTTTAAATAGTTATTCATCTACCAAAGTCTTTTTAATTATTGTTTTTTCTTGAATTGTTGCGGTTAGTTTTTCTAAAATTTCATTCGGTAATTTTTTTAGAGAATCGCTTTTTTCTTCTTTGTTAGAAGCAATATAATCTAACAAATCATTACCCAAAATCTTTCCTGCTTGTTGTCTTATGGAATGGTCTTTTTTAGAATAAATTTTAAATTTTTCAAATTCAGTTACGATTAAATCGTATGAACAGTTATTATTCATATTTATACATAATTCTCTAATGGCTTCCAAAGTTTTAACTCTTGGAAATCTTGTCGAGGATTTTTCATCTAAATATAGACGGAATGTGTTGAAATTGATTTTAAATGACGTAAATAATGAGTTGTAAAATTCTTCTAAATTGCTAAATTGTTTTGATAGGTCTTTCAAAGTTTGTTTCCAACTGTCTGCATATTTATCAAATGAGTCCAATAAATTTTCTGTGTCAAATATTTTTAAAATTTTTAGAAACTCATCTTTGCTATTATTTTGATAAAAACGTATAGTGGCATTTTCATAGACTTCACCAATAGTCGTTTTGATTTGTTCGTTATTTTCTACTAGAAATACTCCTTTTGAAGAATCAAACTTATCTTTAGTTCCATCACTAAACTCAATCTCATAAATTGAATGTCCTTTCGGTAAATCAATAGTTTCATAAGGATTGTTTCTAAATTCTTCGTTATTCAAATCAAAAGAAAATATATCATCTAATTCTCGTTTATTTATTTCAGTTGAATGAACAAAATCTGTTTTAAAAAAAATCAATCTGTCCTTATGATTCAATCTTATTTTTTCCAGATTTTGGTATGCTCGCTCGACATTGTCAAATGAAATTTCATCTAAATTTTTGTAATTAAGAATTTCGCAATAACCCTTTATAGATTTGATTTTTGAGTATAAATTAATGTTATTCAAATAGGGAATGATTATTATTTGCCTTTCCGAATTTTGTTGCTTGTCATTTATCCATTTGTCTAAATATAGTTTTAAATTATCAATCCTTTTATCACTGATTAGATGGATATTATTTATCTTTTCATTTTTTATTTGAGTGTAAACAGCATCATAATTTTTTTTCTCAACAACAAGATAAACTGGTTTAGGATTACTTTCTTTTGCTTTCTGCTTGATATAATTCCATTTCAAATTTTCATTTTCCAATATACAGGAAAGTTTTGAGAACAAATTAAAAATACGGTCAGTATAGCCTTTGATTGTATCAGGGTTGTAAATGTTTTTTTCGTAGAAAAAGTTATTTAACTCATCTAAAAAAGCTTCGCTTTGAAAAAAATGATTAAGTCGATCTAAATATTCTTGATAAATTCCTTTTGAAAGATTAGTATTTACCAAAATCATTCTCAAAAAGAAATTGGTGTATTTCAAAATGAAAGTGAAGTTGACCTTGCTTTCATCTTTTAGTATCTCACATTCTTTAAAAATTTCTATAAATGAAGAATATAGATTGCTATTGTTTAATGTGACCTTCGTTATTTCATTTGGTATTTCGTTGTTTGCTATTTTTACTTCATCATTTGACCACCACCATTCCAAAAATTGATTTTCAGAATTTGGTTTATCTGTTCCGATTACAATTATGTTTTTGTATTTTTCTCTGTATTTTTCTTGAAGAATAAAGTCAAAAGAATTTCTATATTTTGCGTCACCAATAATTATGATTTCATCAAATTGGTGATTTCCGTTTAAAAGAAAATTTTGTGCAGAATTAAAGTCGTTACAACATTCAACTAAATAACTAAAAAATGGTAAATCATTACTGATTTTTCCGTTCTTGTTTGTATATCTTATCGGCAAAAAATTACTTTCTCTAAAAAATGATTTTTCAGCAATTACTAAGGTTCTATTTTTAAAATCTGTTATAAAAGGAAATTTTTCATTGAAAGTTGCACTTAAAAATGAGCGATATCTATCTATGTTTTTTGAAGCATTTTTATTATCAACCAGATTCGGATTTAGCTTCGTAAAATTAGGTTTGTCAAAAAAGAAATCAACTATTCCAAGTTCATTTTTTTTCGGAAATTGGAAGTTTATTTTTACTTTTTCATTATAAGTGCTTTTTACAATAAAAATCCGATGTTCTTTATTGTGTTTTTTGTAAATCAAATCTCCATTATTCAGTATAGGTAATCTGTTTTTTTCGTAATTGAAAAAACTTTGGAAAAGTTTGATTAATACGATTGAATGAAAAATGGAAGTAAAAAAGTTTTCCCTATATTCTTCTTCAGGTATGCTTATGAAAAAATCCTTTTTTTCAGCGTTATCGTTAAGGATATACTGGTAAATCAAATGAAAGTTTGCAAAGTCAAATATGCTGTACTTTTCAAAATCAGTTTCTCTTAAATTGATTTCGTCAGCGTAACATTCCTTTATTTCGGAATAAATAAGGTTTAAATAGTCTTTGATTTGTTTTTTCATTTAATATCATTCTCGTTTTCTATGCTGTTCGTTTAGAGTGTTGTATAATATTGTTTTTTTATAAAACAAACCACAGCATAGTTTCAAAAAAAGCCTAACCATATACTTATTTGTTTATAATACACTACTAATATAATTAGTTTATTGTAAATTAAATACTTAACAAACTAACTTAAATTTTGATAGCGAAATAATTAGATAATATTAATTCTTTTCAAACATAATATAATTTCACTAATCTCTATTACGGAAATCCGTAAACCCCTCAATATTTTGAGTCTATCTGCAATTTCAATACAAAACTAACGACTTCGGAGTAGTTTTCCAGCCCTCTGCAAGAGCAAGTAGTTTTGATGGCATGAACTCAATTTCGAGTGCCTCAAAACATAACTTGCTGTAATCTTTCGATTACTAAATCCACCTATTTTACAAAGTAAAATCTAAAGTGATTTCATATTAGTAAATCACCTACTATTTGACACTAAAGTGCCAAATATAACCTTAAAATTCCATTTAAAGTTTTCAAAGTGTATATATACTTTCTTTGCTGTAAGATAGTAAAGTAAGTTTTAAAATTGTCTTTGAAATAGCACTTTAAAGCTGTTTTAAAATGATCTTGGTGTAAAAACGTATTAGTATAATGTTTCCAACAAGCTAAAGCTTACAACTATCCATAATGTAAAATATAAACCTTTAAAAATGTACAACATGGAAACAGTAAACCAACCATCAAAAAAAGACAGTCAAAATGAGTTAGTCGATGAAGATTATTTAATGAATATCATGAGTGGTGATATAGAAGTTAAGTCAGTAGTAAAACCTAAACCTATCGTAAAAGAAAAAGAAGAACCTCTAATCCATGAAGAAGTACCAAAAGTCAAAGAGAAGAAGCCAAAGAAAGAAATAGCAACTACTAAATACCAAGAGCTTTTTCTAATTAATGAATTTCCTTCATCAAGAGCAGGAAAAGTTGTTTATATAAGGCCAGAATATCACGAAGTATTACTTCGTATAACCCAACTGGCTAAAGAAGAAAAAACAACGCTTTACTCTTATTTAGACAATATCTTAAAGCAACATCTACAGCAGTATAACTCTGAAATTACCCAATATTTTAATAACAAATTCAAACCTATTTTATAATGGAAAAACTTAATCACTTAAGAGAATCAGCTCAAGTACAAACGACTAAGAGTATAGAGAATTATGTAGATACTTTTTTAAAAGAAGTATCTACTAAAGCAAAAGATGGTAAAACGGTCTATATTCGCCCAGAGTTCCATAAGAAGTTAAACCGTATAGTTCAAGTAATTGGCGAAAATAAGGTATCTGTCTATACTTATCTAAATAATCTATTAGAGCATCACTTCAACGAATTCGAACAAGAGATAACCACAAGCTTTAATGAAAAGAATAAACCTATTTTTTAAGTATTTCAATAAAACAATAAAGAAGTAAAACTGTAAAAGCACCTTTACAGTTTTACTTCTTAAAAAAAACAAAGGCACCTTATAAGATGCCTTCATCTGCAAAAGAGTAGTAACTCTCCGCTGTTATAATTAAATGATCTAAAAGATTAATATCAAGTATTTTACTTGCTTCTTTAATCTTTCTTGTGATTTGTCTATCAGCATCACTTGGTGCTAATTTTCCTGACGGATGGTTGTGTATAATCAAAAATCCCACTGCATGCGCTTTTAAAAGAGCGGAGAAGATGATTCTCAAATCTACTATTGTACCTGTTATCCCTCCTGAGGAAACTTCTAATACTCCAAGTACTTTATTGTTGTTTGAAAGCATAAGAACTTTAAACTGTTCTAATAATTCAATCTTATTACTATCCCAAGCCTTTAATGCTATTTGATAGGCACTGTAAGAAGATGTAATCTGAGGTCTCTGTGAAGCCTTTACTTTTGATTTGTAAATTAATTCTACTTCTGAGGCAATAAGCCATTCTTCGTTTAAAACTGTAGTTTCCATAATATTAAATTTTTAAATTAATTATGGAGCCACAATTGGTAATGGCTTAGCGAGCGCAAGAAGCAACGCAATAAAGCGAAGACTTTAGTTAAGCATTTATGGGGGAATTTCTTGTTAGCGAACCGCTAGGCATTGCCTAACTTTGTGCAATTATTAATAAAAATAAAACTATAATCAATGTGTAAGTAATACTCAATCTCAGTGATTGTATTTACAATACTATCTAAAAAGAAAAAGGTAGAATACCATCCATAGTAATTCTACCTTTTTTATTGTTTATATCCAATGATAAGATTTATCTTTTCTGTTTTGATAACAAAGTATATCTTCTTTTCGAAGCTCTGGAAAAAATCTAATAGCTCTTTCAATAGCGTAATTAGGTAAGAACTTAATCTCCTTACATATTGTAAGAAGTACCTTAACTCTGCCATACAGTCGAACAATTTCATCTATTTCACTTTGATCTCCACGTTCAATTACTCGTGCTATAATTGGAATATATGCTTTCTGATAATCAAGCTTATTAATATCAGTATCCCAAAATAATTGAGTTCCTAAAGTTGAAACAGTAGTTAGTTTTTGCTCTTTTTTCATGTTATAAATATAGTGATTTTATGGCGTTTAAGCAATTGTTTATCTACGTAATCCTCTTTTTATAATATGCTGATCCTTTTTAATATCTGATTCTAAATCGAATTTAAAAGAAGGGTTATCAACTGCTTTTTCTAAACGTTCTTTCATTCTATCCCAATTACTTTCTTTTCCATTCATTAAGGTTACTTCAAAATCTCGATAAATATTCTCATAAAAAGTTAATGCATAGGAGGCTAATGCTATATTGCCTCCATACTTATTTTTATAAACATCTAAATAGGTTTGTAAAGGATTGTGTTCTAAAAGGAAATACATATCAACAAAGTCTTTGATACGTGTTCCACTTTGAAAAATAGCATGGAGTTTCATAGCTCCAATATCTTCTAATGAAGCTAATCGTACATTGTCTATATGCAATACTTCTTTTTGTAAAGGATATTTATGTGCAATAATATCTACTTTAATCCGATTAATGTCCATTAAAATAGTATTATTGAATATTTCCTTTACATTGGCATTAAGTTTTTGTTTTAAATGTTGTGATATCGATTTGTAATCAAAATCTTTGGTCGAAAATAGGTCTATATCAATACTAATTCGATGGCCTATCTGTAGACTTAATGCGGTTCCTCCTACAAGAATAAAATCTTGTAATTTTTCATCTTGCATAAGCTTTTGGAGTAGATCCCAAAGCTCATTGATAACGGTGTCTTTATGTAACATAATTTAAAATTTTTCAGAAAAGTATTCCTGAAAAACTCCCATGTTATGTTATTGACTCCCTGTAGAGTTGTTTGGCTTTATAATGCACAAAAAAAGCTTAACCGAAAGATTAAGCTTTTATAATATTTTAGAGTAATGTTATTTTTTATCTTCTATTATCTTCTCTAATTTTTCGATCATCTCTTTTTGCTGTTGCAACATACGCTCATATAATTCAATCATTTTATCAATTGGATTAAAATTTGGTTGGTAATTAAAAAAAGAAGGTTGTTGACAATTTTCAAATGAGACAGAATTTGATATCATATTGATCGCCTGCTGTTCATCAAAATTCTCAATCGCTTCAACAGGTATTTTAAGCACCTTTGATATTTGTTGTAGTAGTGAGTTATCAATTACCTCTTTCTGTTCTAAAACAGAAATTTTCTTTTGATTCCAATCTTCTCCTAAATCAAAAGCAAGAACCTCTTGTTTGATTCCAAGCATTTCTCTAAAACGCTTTACATTTCTTCCTTGATGTATTTTATGTTCCATAGTTAATTAGCAGAATTAAGCAGGCTCAAAAGAAAGCCAAAGATTAAAAAAGATTGAAAGGTAAAGTTATAAAATATCCTGTAAGAATAGAAATTTAATTCGGCTTCGTGAAATAAGGGTACAGTACAGCACCAAGTACGACCTATGATTGCCAAGAAATCATACTGAGATAATCCACTGGCTATTTTTCAGTAAAAGGCAACATTATGAGAACAAAACTTGAAATTCCAAAAATCCCAATAGAACAGGGGAAGACTTACTTTGAGAAAGAGGGAATAGATTTAACAGAAGAAGAAACCGCTATTGTATTGGAGTTTATCTACACATTAACACGCTTTGTGTTTAAGGAATACTTTGATATAGAGTGAGTTATTTGTATTTTTATACACTTCCAACCAAAATAATTGTGTCAAATTAAATAATTAACCTATGAAAATAGCAGATTTGTATATCCGTGTTTCAACGGATGAGCAAGCTGATAAAGGTTATTCTCAAAGAGATCAAGAAGAGCGACTGCGACGCTTTTGCCAATCAAACGATATTCAAGTAGGCAAGGTTATCTTAGAGGATCATTCAGCTAAAAGTTTTAATCGTCCCTCTTGGATTGCATTAATGAAAGACTTGCGTAAGCGAAGCAATAAAACCAACTTGTTGTTATTTACCAAGTGGGATCGGTTTAGTCGTAACGCTGGAGATGCGTATCAAATGCTTAGTGAACTAACCAAATTAGGCATCGAATTACAAGCTATTGAACAACCCTTAGATTTATCTATTCCCGAAAATAAAATCATGCTTGCGATTTACTTAGCGGCTCCAGAGGTAGAGAATGACCGTAGAGCACTTAATGTATATCACGGTATGAGAAGAGCTAAGAGGGAAGGAAGATTAATGGGTAAAGCTCCCTTTGGATATATAAACAGGAGTAAAGAGGATGGAACAAAGTATATCGCTGTAAAGGAATTAGAAGCTAAAGCATTAGTTTGGGCTTTTGAAGAAATTGCCAAGGGATTATTAGCAGCTAATCAGATACGCTTAGAGATGAATAAGTTTAGTCCTCGTAGTCTTAGTAAGAGTGCTTTTCACGTAGCGATTCGCAATCCTTTATATTGTGGTAAGATATTTATACCTAAGCACAAAGACGAAGAAGCTCACTTTGTCGATGGACTACACGAAGCATTAATCACAACAGAATTGTTTGATAAAGTTCAAGAGGTGTTAGATGGAAAAGTAAGAAAGGAACTACCAAACACAAAAGTATTATCAGATGAGAATTTACCACTAAGGGGATTTTTAGTTTGTCCTAAGTGTAGTAGAAACTTAACAGGTAGTTTGTCAAAGGGTAGAAACAACAGTTATTATTACTATCACTGTATAGGCTCTTGTGGGTTTAGACATAGTGCAAGCAAGGCAAACTTATTATTTGAAGAGGGATTGCATCAATTACAATTAAACGAAGCTTTTTTAACCCGTTTAAAGAAACATTTGTTAGATACCTATAACAAGATATTAAAGGATCCAATTGACCACAAGAAAACGCTGCTAAATGAGATAGAAAGACTAAACGCTCAACTTAGTATGGCAAGAACAAAATTATTAAGTGGAACACTTGACGATGAGGATTATCTTGAAATCAAAAAATCGAATAAAGCAGAACTTGAAGTGTTAGAAACACAATTAATGAAAGAGAATAGCAAGGTAAAGATTGACATTAATAAAATATTGAATAAAGCAATAGAAGTAATTGCAAACATAGGTACACTCTACGCTCAGGCAGATATATCAATGAAAAGAAGAATAATAGGTTCAATCTTTCCAGAGAAAGTAGTTTTTGATGGGGAAATTTATCGAACCGATAGAATTAATGTTTTAGTAAGGTCTATCCTGTTGATAAATAATGAAATAGCTGAAAATAAAAACGGGAGAAATGAACAAAAAATTCAATTCTCCCGTTTAGTACTCGAGGCGGGACTTGAACCCGCACGGGCATTACTACCCACTGGATTTTAAGTCCAGCGTGTCTACCACTTCCACCACTCGAGCGTCTTCTGTAGACTGCAATACTACTTCTGTATTGCGAGTGCAAATGTAGAATATTATTTTTTACTATACAACTAATAAAAGATGTTTTTATAAATAAAAAAGATTAAAATATTCTTATTTGTTGATTAATAGATGGTTATTAAGTGTTCTTTTTGAAAATAATTTAATAAACAGAAATTGAATTCTAATCATGATTACTGATGTATTGGAATTAGTAAGGCGAAAGAGTGTTCGCTCTATGAAATCAATACTATTGTAGTATTGCGTTTTCTATCGGATGTCGATATTGAGATCAGGGTATATAAAATAAAAAATCCCAAGCGTTAGCTTGGGATTCTCTGTACTCGAGGCGGGACTTGAACCCGCACGGGCATTACTACCCACTGGATTTTAAGTCCAGCGTGTCTACCACTTCCACCACTCGAGCGTCTTCTGTAGACTGCGATACTATTTCTGTATTGCGAGTGCAAAAATAGAGTATTGTTTTTTAGTGTGCAAGAAAAATAGAGTGTTTTTTACTGAAAATTATTCTACTTTGTTTTTCCATTCTTCTAACTCATTTACTGTAAGTTTAATGAGTTTTTAATATATGTATTTTGCTAATGCCTTTTCGCAACTTGAATGACTAGTTTGATTTGAAATGATGTCTACAATTTTTTCTTTTTCATTAAAAATATTACTTGGGCTATATTTCACATAAGCAGAGTAACAACTTTTAGATTGATGCTAGTAGAAGGGAGGTTATAAGATGATCTAGGGATCAACGTTAAAAGTTGGGGAGGAAAGTGTAAAATAATATCTTTGTGCTA
>NZ_DAMANB010000039.1:0-10674 GCF_032073645.1 Myroides sp. | reverse complement strand
CCTGGAAATCTCAAATTAGGAACCTTCTTATCTTTTAATCTTTTACTTGTCATTTTAATCATTTAATTTTCGTTAGTAATAACATTAAGGATATAAAAAATTAAAAAACTAGCCCTAGTTCTTTGAAATAAACATCAATTTCCTTGTCTAATTCAGCACGTTTAGCTTCCAAAGACTTTATTTCCTTCATTACAGCATGTATATCGATCTCTTCTTCTTCTTCAAAAGTATCAACATACCTGGGGATATTTAGATTATAATCATTTTCTGCAACTTCTTCTAAAGTAGCTAAATGGCTATATTTTTCGATTACGGCCCTGTTGCGATAAGTATCTACAATTTTCTCAATATGTTCCTCACGCAACATGTTTTGGTTCTTTACCTTCTCAAAGTCTTTACTTGCATCGATAAATAAAATATGATTAGGATCCTCTTTACATTTCTTAAACACTAAAATACAAGTAGGGATACTTGTACCATAAAAGATATTAGCAGGAAGCCCGATAACTGCATCTAAGTAGTTTTTTTGCTCAATAAGATACTTACGAATATGTAATTCTGCTGCTCCTCTAAATAACACACCATGAGGTAAAACAATAGCCATCGTACCATTCTCAGCAAGGTGATAAATCATGTGCTGAACAAAAGCGAAATCAGCTTTACTTGCAGGAGCTAACTTACCATATTGACTAAAGCGATCGTCACTTAAAAATAATGGATTAGCACTCCAATTAGCTGAGAAAGGTGGATTTGCAACAATAGCCTCAAAAGGCATATCATTCAAATGTTGAGGATGCTCTAACGTATCTTCTTGTTTAATATCAAATTTTAAATAATGTACACCATGCAAGATCATATTCATCCTTGCAAGGTTATACGTTGTTCGGTTCATCTCTTGTCCATAAAAATTATTGACATCTTTCACTTCACGAGCAACACGTAACAATAAAGAACCAGATCCACAAGTAGGATCATATACAGATTTTAATCTATTCTTTCCTGTAGTAACGATCTTTGCCAGAATTTTAGAAACTTCCTGAGGAGTATAAAACTCTCCAGCTTTTTTACCAGCACCACTTGCAAATTGACCAATTAAATACTCATAAGCATCACCAAGAACATCCAATTCGGTATGTTCTAATTTAAAATCAATTTCATCTAAGTGAACTAAAACCTTTACGATAATTTCATTACGTGCTTCAGCCGTTTTACCAAGTTTAGTACTATTAAGATCCATATCTTCAAATAGGTTATCAAAGTCTTCTTCACTTTGAGTTCCCATAGTACTTAACTGAATATTCGTTAAAATTTTCTGTAAGTCTTCTAAGATAAAAGTGTTAGTACTTCCACTTCCTCTTTTTGCTATCTCACTAAAAAGCTCAGAAGGCTTTAAAAAGTAACCTAAGGTTTCCAAAGCTTCCTCTCTAATTGCATCAATATATTCTTTTCCTAAAGCTGAATTCTCATCAATACTACTAAACTCAATATTATCCTCTTGTAATATAGAGTTAGCATAGATTTCCATTTTTTCTGCTAAATACTTGTAGAAAATAAATCCAAGAATATAATCTCGGAATTCATCTGCATTCATCTTTCCTCTCAACGTATTGGCAATATTCCAAAGCTGTTGTTCTAATATTTTCTTTTGTTCTTCTGACATTTTTTGAAATAACTTTTATTTAATTGAGGATATACAATCCTTAAAGTGGCACTAAAATAGTAAACTTTTATATCTAAAGTATAATATAAGGCAAAATATACTTCTTAAACTGTATATACTAAAAAAAGCCCTTAAAAAAGGACTTTTTGATTTGTTAAATTTTCAAATAATCTACTCCTTTTGATCTTAAAAGATTCGAATTCTTCACTTTCAAAATCTGATTTCTCACTCCATTTTTCTCATTAACTTCAATTAAGAGCATTTGTTTATCAGACAGCGTAAACTGATCTAACATAAAGACATTGTCTTGTTTACTATGACTATTGATTGTTTGAGAATTAGTAAGACTTCTAATTGGTTTTAAACTTACTTCTTGAATAGTAGTTCGTTTTGAAGTTCTTTTATCTTTGATTTTAAAACTTACATAGTCAACTTCATATGGTAAATTACTCTTGTTGTTTATAAACAAGAGAAAGTAGAGCTTACCATCTTGGATATAAATACTCTTTAACCTTGCTTCTACTTCGTAACTTTTACTTTTGATATTTAGCTCTTTCTTGTTTTTATTTATGATTGCTTTCATAAGAAGATCAGCTAAACTTGGCGTGGTATTTCCTAAGTCTTTAAACAACACTTCGCTTTGCTTTTTATTGTTCTCTTTTTCAAACTTGGCTAAATCATAACTTAGTTGTATTGGCTCTAGTTTGTAGGTAGCATTAAAATTATAGTATTTACCATCGTTTGTGATAACTGTAAAGTTTGTAGCTGTGATGTCTTCTTTTATCGTTTTTAAGCGGAGTACATTTGATGTTGCCTCTACTTTACTAGCTATAATCTCACTACTTCCGAGATCCACATATTCAATGCTACTTGGAAATAAAATATGAGTTGTTTTGTTTTGGGTGAGTTCAACTTCATATGGTGTTACCTCAGCAGTTGATAGATTAATAGATTGACTATTTTCTTGAGCTGTTACTGTGTTTACTGTTAGTAAGCACAATAGCATATATTTAATGATTGTTTTCATAATGATTTGATTTTTTGTTATTGATTGTTATTCTTTAGGAACAAGAAACAGCTCTTGTCCTTGTTTTAAGGTTACTCTTTGGGCTTTTACTTTCTTTGAGAAATACCCTGATACCCCTTGAATAAATCCTTTGGTTAAGTCTCCTGCAATTTGATCTGATGCAGATCTACTCATCGAAATACTTGTGCCTGTGGTCTGTCCCATATTGGCTATGATTTCTTTTGAGGCGCTTATTTCTTGAAGGTCTAATACCTCAAGTCCTCTTTGCCCATAGTTATCATAACCGATAAGCTCTGTTTCTATGATGGTCTCTTCAATCTTAATAGAATTTACAATAAGCTCTAACCTGCCACTGTTTACTTTTACTTTAGCAATCAGTGTACTTGTTTCATCTAATAAAATTCCATTTATTATGATGCTTTCTAAGAGTCTTAGTTTGATGTATCCTTCGTTTATAATAACCTGATCTTCTTTGATACTTACTCTTATACTGTTTTTGTGGATTTGCGCTTTACCCTCTCCTTCAGCAGTATAAAAGGTTTGATTGTTTTCAGAATTAATTGGTAAGAAATCCTGAAGACTCATTGGTTTTACAAGTGAAGAAACAATCTCTTTACTTGTTTTATCTATTACAGTTATAGCCTGTTTTTTACTTGGAATTGTTTTAACGCTCCTAGTTTGATTTACAGGTAATGTTGCATTTGAAGTTTGACTGTTTGGTAAATACTTAGCTGCCATCTGAAAAGACTTTTCCATCAGTTCTAATTGATTATCCATAGTAATAGCAGTTGGAGCGTCTTTTTGTTCTAATTGCTTCTCTAACTCTTCTATTTGCTTTTTAAGCTTATCTGTTTCAGGATTTTCAGTACTGCTGTAAAAACTACCAAGCACATCTTGGGTTTGCTTGTAGTTCTGATAAGACCGCTCGTAGGGCGTGTAAGTAGGTTCTACACTATAATCCTTATGATTATAACTGTTATTAGAGTCGTCTTGAGACTCATTCCAATAATCTGCTAAAGAGTGAATTTGATTTTCATTTTCCTGTTGTTTCTGTTCCCACAGCTCTTTTTCATAAGCTTTTACCTTATCTGTGGGCATAGCGCTAGTTGTCGCCTCAGGGACTGAATCATTGTGAGTGATTAGCTCTTTCTCTTCAGGCTTAAACAAAAAGTACATAGCTCCTAAAAACACAATCCCCATTAAAGCAAAGACTATGTGCTTTTTGTGTTTTTCTATAAGGTTTTGAATTACCTTATTTTCTTTGGGTACTTTCTCTATCTGGTGGGTTTTATTTGATGTTTGATCTTGATTCATAATTTCTTATTTTTATAGTTAGGTGTGATTCTATCTTTTGCCTATTAAGCAAATACTTCACTGGTTTTATATTACTTTGCTTCTGTTTATTGGTTGTTGTCTCCTTTATTGTAGAGGTAAAGCTTGTCTTTACAATAAAAAAACAAACAAGACCATAAAGGGTAAATACAGTAAGTAATAAAACTCGCTGTCTTTTTATAGAGAGGTTATTCCAGTAGACCTTAAGTCTACTGGAATAACTATATCTTAAAAGTTGTAACTTATTCATAGGATTTGTTTTTTAACGTTTAACAACTTCTAAGTCTTTATTCTCTACAACGGTGAACTTTTCGATAATAAACCCTTGCGGGTTATTATCTGAGCGTACTGCTGAGATAAGCTGGCTACTTGTTATAAGGTTCCTTTTAGTTAGATTACTTGATCGGATGATGTACTGGGTGGCATAAGTCATTGTTTTATAAGGATAGTTATTAAAGTCAATTTTAATGCTATCCACCTCAATTCGTTGCTGAATATTCCCTGAGATCACTCTACTGTAATAGCCTTTTTCAAGTAGGTCTTTGTAATAATCAAAGGCGGTTTTATCCGATAGATTAAACGCTCGTTGCATATTACCCTCTATAGCTGCTTTTTCAGGTGAAAGTGTAAAGAACAGCTCGTGAAAACGCCTTACGTGCTCTCTTGCCTCCACTGGCCTATTTATACTTGCGTCTTGAGATAGGGCAAGCATGAGTGATTTACCTTTATCAAGCACATAGATTTTCTCTCGTTGCTCTTTTGCAAAATCATAGCTTTTGTAGATAGAGAATCCTACTACTATAAGGCAGACAACTGCAAATACAATAGCGTAAAGTCTTATCTGTTTAAAGCTATTTTCTATATTTCGAAGTGATTTAAATTCCATAATTATTCTTTTAGTTATTTAATAAGTTGTCCTGAAATATTACCAACTGTTGCCCCTGCTCCTGCTGTAGCCATATTACCAGTAGTAGATACAGTCTTATTCATATTACGCATAAAATTTCCTGCTCCACCTGCTTGAATTACCCATCCTGTTACTGTAGGGATTGTAAAATATCCTACTATACCAATGATCATAAAAATGACATAAGCAGTATTTGAGGTATCTGGTACATAGCTCGGATCTGCAAGCAATAGCATATCTCTTTCGATAATTAAAGACTGAATCTTAGCAAGCATTGCGCTAAATAAATCGGCTACTGGAAGCCAGAGATATACACTAATATACCGAGTGAGCCACTGTAAGAGCGTAGATTCAAAACCACTCCATATTGAGATTGCAAAGGCAATGGGACCAAGTATGGAGAGTACCACTAAGAAGAATGTCCGAATGGTATCGATAACCAGAGCGGCTGCTTGAAAGAGCATTTCTAATATTTCTCTAAAACCATCTCTTAGATTCTTTTGAAAATCATATTGCCATTTCTCTAAATACATTCCTGTCATAGCAGCTAAATCAGAAGGAGACCAACCAAGCTCATCAAGCTTTTTATCAAATTCTTCGTCTGAGACTAAATAAGCTGTTTCAGGATTTCGTAGCATAGCCTCTCTTTCTAAAATATCTTTCTTTTGTTGTAAGGAAGTCATATCAATTACCTGATTTTCTAATATCTGATGTGTACCTTTTACAACTGGACTTAAAACCGTATTTAAAGTTCCAAGAACAAGTGTGGGGAAAAACATAATACAAATACCCAAAGCAAATGGTCTAAGCATTGGATAGGCGTCTATAGGTTCTGCTCTTGCCAGGGCTTGCCATACTTTTATACCAATGTAAAAAAGAGCACCAAGACCTGCTAAGCTTTTAGCCACACCTGCCATCTGGGCTGATAGTGGCATCATGTCGTAGTAGAGATTCTGAAGTACCTCGTGTAAATTACTATCTCCCATAACTACCAATATTTTTGATTCGAGGTTCCATAGAGATCAAGTACTCTTTGGGTATTATTTTTCTTCTTCGATCTTAAGATGCTAATACCTATATTTTTTCTGGTGTAGTAACTAACAAGGTTGTGATAGTCTTTTACCTCTTTGTAAACCCTATCGATAATATCCATACGCTCTTTATCATTTAAAGACAAACTCGAAGCGCTTACAATCTGTTTGAGTTCTTTGACAAGCTCTGTGCTTTCTTGAAGTAGAACTGAATATCCGTTAGCTATAGCAACTAGCTCCTGAGTAGAGAAGTTAGGATCATTGAGCATCTTACCAAAGTTCTTGACATACAGTTCTGATACTTCTCCTACTAAAAGCACAGTTTGTTGCACCTTCCTTGCGTCTTTAACAAGATTGTTTACTGCTTGAAGTTTATCGTAATACTCCTTCCCTTGTTTATAGACTTTCTCTACTTCTTTGAAGTTTTTAACTACATTGCTAACCGTTGAAGAAGTCTGTATAATTTCATTGGCACTGTTTAAAATACCTGATGCTAAATTTGTGGGGTCTGTAACTACCCACTGGGCATAGTTCTTTATTGGTAGAACTAGTAGCATCGCTACCATTACTACCTGTAATAGTCTTTTCATGGTGATATATTTTAATTGATTAATTGTTTACTCTTGCTGTTTTGCTTGTACTAAGCGTTTTATAGCCATCTCTACATTACCATCGAGTTCTTTAGCCAAATTCATGACCTGCAATTTCTCAGTCTCTTCAGTGGTATAGGCAAGATACTCCGAATAGCTCACCTCTGTAGCATACACACCTGAGTGAGTACCTCCAAGACCAATCCAAACTTCTTTGTAAAGACGATTTGGATTATTGTTTAAGTTTATTGAAAGTATCTGAGCTTTCTCTTTGTCAGTCAGACCAAGCATAGCTTGTATATCATCGAACTTGTTCATGTACTTGCGCTGATCAAGAAGGATCTTACAATCTGAATTATTGATGATACTCTCCTTTACAATCGGAGATTGGATAATATCATCTACCTCTTGAGTTACAATAATGGCTTCTCCAAAAAACTTTCTAACGGTTTTAAACAAATATTTAATGTACGATGCCATACCCTCTTTGGCTATGGCTTTCCAAGCCTCCTCAATTAGTATTAGTTTACGCTGACCTTTAAGACGTCGCATCTTATTTATAAACACTTCCATGATGATAATAGTCACTATAGGAAACAGAATTTTGTGATCTTTGATTGAATCTACCTCAAAGACAATAAAGCGTTTATTTAGTAAATCAAGCTCACTTTCTGAGTTTAATAAATAGTCGTATTCTCCTCCTTTGTAGTAAGGCTCCAATACATTTAAAAAGTTATAGAGATCAAAGTCTTTTTCTCTAACTTGCTTTTGTTCTAACTCAGCTTTGTAATCTGTTTTGATATACTCATAGAAAGTATTGAAGCTTGGTTTTATATCGCTGCTTTGAAGTTTTTGGATGTATCCACTAACAGCATTTGAAAGTGCTACTTCCTCCGATCGTGAGGGCGGCTGGTCATCACGCTTCCAAAGCGTCAAGATGAGCGTTTTAATACTCTCTCTTTTTTCGATATCAAATACCCCATCATCGGTATAAAACGGATTAAAAGCAATTGGATTTTCTTCTGTATAGGTAAAATACAGCCCATCTTTCCCTTTTGTCTTTGCTTTAATCAGTTCGCATAAGCCTTGGTAGGAGTTTCCTGTATCAACAAGCAGTACATGCGCGCCTTGCTCATAATACTGTCTTACCATATGATTGGTAAAAAAACTCTTACCACTTCCCGATGGTCCCAAGATAAACTTGTTGCGGTTGGTGATAATTCCCTTTTTCATGGGCAAATCCGAGATATCTAAATGAATTGGTTTACCAGTAAGCCGATCTGCCATTTTAATTCCAAAGGGAGATAATGAGTTTTGATAATTGGTCTCCCCTGTAAATAAGCATAAGGCAGGTTCTATGAAGGTATAAAAGCTCTCTTCACTTGGAAAGTCCCCGCTATTACCTGGCATACCTGCCCAGTAAAGTGTCGCAGCATCAACCGTATTGTGTCTTGGTACGCACTCCATGGAAGCAATTGCGCTTCCACAGTCATTTTTAAGCTGTTTAAGCTCACTTGGATTATCTGACCAAGCCATTCATTAAAGTGAGCTTTTATAGAGGTAAGCCCTTTGCTATGCGCTTCATTTAGATATTCCTCAATCCACTGCTTGTTAATTTGATTGGCACGACTGTATCTAGCAAGTGAGTGCATATTCTTAGCTGACTTCTCAAACTGCTTTAGGTTGTAATCACTATCCTCTAAAAACAAAAACTGGTTATAGATGTGGTTACAATTAAGTAAGAGTCCTACTGGCGAGGCAAACGATAAAGCCATACTGCTTTTATCAGTTGATAGTTTTTCATAGCGTGACAAATACGAAACTTCACTTGGAAGATCTTCTGTATTTGAAAGAGTATGTAAAGAAAGGCTGTTATCTCCTATTCTAACCTTATCACTACTTATAGCAATATCCTGAAGGCTTCCTCTTTTACTAGGACTTAGCGTTAAGTACTGCTCTAAAAGCCCGCTTTTTTCCTCTGAGCCGATAATATCTTCTTCCGTAAGTTTAGTTAAGTGAATCAGTCCACTATCATTTACTATTTTCTCAAGTTGAGCAGTAGCTTCTAAAAAGCTTAAAACCGCATCTTTATCTCTTATTTCTTTAGGGATAAGCTCTCCTCTTGTAAGGGATGAAAAGTTACTTTGGCTTTTGATTCGTTCTTTAGTAGTTTTTGTAATAAAGAGATAACAGCTGTGATTAAGATAAGAACGCTCATTAAAATGCCTTTCAAAGCTTCTACTTAGATAGCTTTGCTCTGCATCACTAAAATCTGCCTCGTAGCTTTCTTTTACAAACCAATCCTGTTTGTGTATCACAGTAAACTCAGGTAATGTTTTAATAGCCTTATGCCACACGCTGTGAATAGTCTCATATTCTTTATCTGAGATGGTGAATATCTCAGGTAAGATAACTTTATAACAAACCGTGATATCTCCTTGCTTTGAGACAATACAGTTATTCTCAACCGCCAAAATCGGAAACATCCGCTCTAATGTATTTGTCTTAGCTGTATTTCTCATAGTTTCTTTGTTTTAAGTTTCTACTTAAATACCCTCTAAAATCTTTTCTTGAGATGATGTACCTTGGAAAATATTTTCTTGCTTGAAGTTTCATAAGACCATACTGACCATATTTCTTATTTGATGAAAATACTTTATAAACAAGATAACCCGATAGTCCAAGACCAAGAGTTAAACAAATAAGATTGTTTACCCCTGCCATATACAAAATCATGACAAGAATAAGATTCCCTAATAGTCCCCCTGCAAAATAAAACAGGTACTGAGCCTTGAGTCCTTTAAACTCAACACTAGCTCCAATGCCTTTATTGATACTATACTTTTTCATATAAGTATCTTTTTAAAGGAAGAATGATCTTAGAATTGTAGCCGCTACAATTAAGAAAATACAAGCTCCAAACCAACTTGCTGCTGTCTTGCTTGTATCGGGATCACCACTAGAGAATTTGTTGTAAACCTTTACTCCTCCAATAAGCCCTACCACTGCTCCAATAGCGTAGATTAGTTTAGTGGCTGGATCAAAATAAGAAGTTACCATCTGGGTAGCTTCTGTAATACCTGCTGCTCCGTTTCCTTGAGCCAGTAGTGGTAAACTACTTAGTACTACTAGTAATAAGAATAGCCTTTGTTTGATTGTTTTTGTTTTCATAAGAATGACATTTACTTGGTTATAATCATGCCCTTTGCATGATACTTTGGTAAATGTCTTTGAAAAACAGATTAAGGGATTGATTGTGGAAGTTAGGGGTTGTTCTTGGCATTGAGCAGACCATTTAATACCACCATATTGTAGGTCAATCTTTTTTTGTAAGTTTGTTTAGTGGTTACTAATGGTAAAGATGTAGTATTTGAAAAATGTAGTTTGTTTTAATTTATGTAGCTAATTATCAATTGAATCACTCAATATTTATTTTAAAAATTAAGCAAGATGTTTTATCTATTATCAACCAAAAACGGTATAGGTTTTGAACTATGGGGATCTTATGAAGATTTATCTTCTTTATATAATTCCTTTGATGGGCTTTGGAATAATGAAGAGTACTTAGATCAGCCTGGTTTTAAATCTAGGGAAACAATAATAGCTAGTATGTTATATGATATACGAAAAACTTTTCAAGGTAATAGATTAGAGCGTAAAGGCACTCACTTTCATTTTAATGATACTCCATACTTTGGATGTCGAATATCTTGGGTAGATGGACTATTTTTTCTACATGCTGTTCGATATAACGCACGTTATTTTAACATCAATAAACTTCAACTAGCAAATCTATTACAATTAGAGTATTGGTTAGAAAAAGCGATGTATAACTATGATCCCGTAGGAGCTGTAAACCTATCTCATTATATAACAAGTGGTATTGACGCTTCTAATGAATGTTTATATATTTATATGAGAAGAATAAACCTTAATTACTTCTTATTAAACGGTGGTAAAAAAGCTTTCAGACAATTACCTGAGTTATTAAAGAAAGCTTGTTTTGGAACAGCTGAGTATTCAGCTTATAAAGCAGAATTAGAAAAAGACGCGAAAAAGTTAAATACAATTCCTTCGAATCTGGAATTGGATGATGATACATTTGATTATGATAGTGTGAAATGGTA
>NZ_DAMANB010000038.1:0-11270 GCF_032073645.1 Myroides sp. | reverse complement strand
CCCCGACCCCCTCGGTGTAAACGAGGTGCTCTGAACCAACTGAGCTAATCGCCCATTTCCTTTTTAAGAACGTGTAATCGTTTGTTGATTACGGGTGCAAATATACGACTGTGATTTTACTTTGCAAGCTTTTTTGAATATTTTTTTTATAAAATTTCAGCTACCACAAATGTGCTCCCCCCTATATATATCAAGTCCTCAGCACCTGCTGTCTCCTTCGCTTTTGCGTAAGCATTTGGTATTGAACTACAAACCTCTCCCTTCAAACCAAACTCTCTCGCTTTAGCAGCTAAAATCTCAGGTTCTAGCCCGCGTAAATTATCTGGCTTAGCAAAAAAATATTTTGCTTCTTTTAGCAATAAAGGAAGGATAGAATCTAGATCTTTATCATTCACTACACCAAAAACGATGTATAAATTGCGGTAATTTTCGTGTTTTAACTGATTCATCACGATAGTTAACCCGTGAGAATTATGTGCTGTGTCTGTAATTATCTTCGGATTCTGACCTAAAACTTGCCATCTACCTAATAATTTTGTGTTCGAGACCACATGAAGAAGCCCTTCTACTTCGGCTTTTTCTGTTATATGGAATGATTTTCTTAGTAATTCTATGGCTTGTCTTACGGTACGGATATTAGATTTCTGATAATCTCCTTTTAAATCTGAGACTAATGCGTTGTCTATATAGGTATCTTGAGCAAAATAGATATCTGCAGACATCTCTTTTGCCTTACTTATAAATACAGGTTGTGTATGCTCATTATACTCTCCTATCACTACAGGTACACCTTTCTTTATAATACCTGCTTTCTCACCTGCTATAGCTTCAAGTGTATCTCCTAAGAATGCTGTGTGATCCTTACCTATATTAGTAATCACAGAAATCAATGGATGTATAACATTAGTCGCATCTAGACGACCTCCCATTCCCACTTCGATTACAGCTACATCTACTTGCTCCTGTTTAAAGTATTCAAAGCACATACCTACTGTCATCTCAAAAAAGCTCAGCGAATTCTCTTCAAAAAAGGGTTTGTTACGTCCAATAAAGTCGATTACAAAAGATTCTGATATCTCTACCCCATTGATCTTGATACGCTCTCTAAAGTCCTTTAGGTGCGGAGAAGTGTACAACCCTACTTTATATCCTGCTTCTTGTAGAATAGAAGCAATCATAGAAGAGGTAGACCCCTTTCCATTAGTACCAGCTATATGTATCGTCTTCAGGCTATCTTGAGGATTTCCTAAATGATTAATTAGTTTTATTGTATTGGATAAATCTGCTTTATAAGCTATTGCCCCTTTTTGTTGATACATTGGCAATTGATTAAACATCCATTCTAAGGTTTCTTGATAATTCATATTCAAAAAAATAGGACTACTGTCCTACTTTAAAATTAATAACTATAAATCCGACTTGAATATTCGGTGCGTTGTCATCTGCTTTCCATCTAAATGTCTTGGCAGTAGCAATAGCTGCATCTGTAAGGCATTTAGCAGAGTTCGTTGTCCCTTTAGTGTGTTGTGCAGATACGACCTTTCCGCTCTTATCTACTCTTATCTCCACTACTACAGTTCCTACCTCATTACATTCAGGCACTACTTGTCCTCTATTGGCTAATGCACGTCCATTCAGTCCCCAGCTAGTACCGTTACCACTACCATTCCCCTTACCGCTACCATAAGTAGAGTTAGAGTACATATCTCCATCTAGCTTTCCTTGATCTCCTCCTTTAGTAGAGTTCCCTTGTCCTTCAGACTTTTCTCCAGCTGTCTTTGGCCCATTAATAAGGCTAGCTAGCGCATCAGTTGTACTTTGACTAGGTTTTGGGTCAGGTTTAGGTTTGACAACTTCTTTTTTAGGTTCTTCTTTTGCTTTTGGCTTATCCTCCGTTTTTTTTACTACAGGAACATCTACCTTATTTTGGGTAACAACAGGCTCAGCTGTTGTCTCAACAGGAGTAGCTACTTCAAGCTCTGGTTCCATAGCGATAGGTTCTGTCGGCTGTACATCTCCTTTCCCTACTTCACTATTCCCAAAGTTAATAGCAATCTCACCACCTAATAAATAAGGTTCTTTTTCCTGAACAGGAGTTATAATTTTATAAAAGAAAAACAACAAAAAAAGAAGCACAAAAACTGTTGAAGTAATTGCAAAAGCCTTTTTTTCACTTTCTGTTTGTAATATCTTCATACCTACTTTGGTTCCACTGCTAATACAATCTTATAATTATTGCGATAAGCAATATCCATCACAAATACTGCATCCTCTACAGGAACACCTTTAGCGACATGCAATACTACATTAGGATTCTCTATTGTATTTAATTTATTTTTCAGTCCCTCTTCTAGTTCTTCAGGCATCACTTTTTGTTCATTGATATAATAGCTAGACTGGTCATCTACACTCACAGCTACAGTCTCTACTACATCAGCTTTACCATCAGAATTAGGAAGTATTAAATCTAGTGCATTAGTACTCGTCATCGTAGTAATGGCTACCATAAAAAATATAAGCAATAAGAATACGATGTCCGTCATAGACGACATATTAAACTCTGCAGATACTTTATTTCTACCTCTTATATTCATTATGCTGGATCATTTAATAGGTCTAAAAATTCTACTGCATTTGCCTCTAACTGATGTACAATCTTATCTATCTTACTCACAAGGTGATTATACCCTACATAAGATATAATTCCTACAATCAATCCAAATACTGTAGTCATCATCGCTGTATAAATTCCTTCTGATAATACACTCATATCTATACGAGCAGAGCTAGCTGTAGACATCTCATGGAATGCCATCACCATCCCTACTACAGTTCCTAAGAATCCTGTCATAGGTCCTGCTCCAGATAATGTTGCTAACAGATTAATGTTTTTCTCCATCTTATACACTTCTAGCTTCCCTGCATTCTCTATCGCAATATTAATATCCTGAAGCGGTTTCCCTATTCTAGATATACCTTTTCCGATTAGGTGAGATACAGGTGTATCAGTATTTGCACATAAGAGTTTAGCTTGATCTATCTTTCCTTGAGATAAGAACATTTTTATCTGAGCCATAAAGTTATCATCTATGTTAGACGCATTTTTAATAGCGAAGAAACGCTCTAAATATAGGTACAGAGCCATAAATAACATGATAAAAATAATGATCATAATAGCCTGCCCTATTGGCCCACCACTAAAGATAATTTCGCTAAGAGCTAGTTCTTTTTTAACGGCTGCTTCTCCAGCTTCTGCTGCATTAGCTAATTTCTGTGCTACTGCTGTTGTATCCACTTGTAAGAAATGAAACATAAATAATTTGAGTTTTAAAATTTTAAAAGTCTTTTTCTGTTGTTCTATATTGTGCAAAATCGATATAGATTATTCTCATTCTATAATCTCATTTACTTCATGATAACGAAAAAAAATGAGATTTAATATTCAAAATATCAAAAAAAGTGAAATTTTGTCTTTATAATCGTTTGCCATTATAGTTCAAAATGAGTTCAAAGATAAAATGTTTTGTATGTATAATTATACATAAACGCTATATTCTTTATATAACATTCATGCTAGTCATTATCCCAGCTAGTTCACCTACTAATTAATACACTCGTATACAATTCCATACAAACATAATCTTCCTCTTCTGAATAAGCTAATTTACCTGTGTATATACCTCGTGTATTCTACCTGAGCTATGATCATACTTGGCTCCAGTAACACTAGCTAAGACATTCACTTCATCTCTCAATTTTAGTACTCCTAGTAAACCAAATATTATTGCTTCTTTATAATCAATCACTTCATCAGAAGGTCTTTCAAACAAAACGCCCTTCGCATATGCCTTAATCCTACTAACTAAGTAATCATTTTTAGCTCCTCCTCCTGTGACTAATACACGTTGTCCTTCTTTAACACCGATACCTGCTGCAATTTGGATAGCAATATGCTCTACTAGCGTAGCTAAATAATCTTCTACAGATAAGGTATATTTATTAAGAATAGGTTTTATATAAGCATTTAAGAACTCTATCCCCAATGATTTAGGCGCAGACTGCTTATAGAAATCAAGTGCATTTAATTCTCTTAGCAGGTCTTCATTAATCGTTCCTTCTGAAGCAAGCATTCCTTTATCGTCATACTCTAAGCCAAGTTTTGCCACTTGTTCGTTAAGCAAGGTATTCACTGCGCTAATATCATAGGCTAATCTATAATTAAGCCTCCCTTCAAAAGAGATATTAGCAAATCCTCCAAGATTAAGACAAGCTTCGTATTCACTAAATAACAAGCGATCTCCTATAGGTACTAAAGGTGCTCCCTGTCCTCCTAACAGAACATCTTGTACTCTAAAGTCACATATTACCTTCTGCTGTATTAAGTCAGCTAGTATAGGCATATTCCCTATCTGTAAGGTATAGCCTAGCTCAGGCTTATGAAAGATAGTATGCCCGTGTGAGCATACAGCATCTATATCCTCTATCGTTTTATCTTTAATGAATTGATTAATCACAGTGGCTAAATAGGTGGTATAGCGTACATCTAATATTTCTATTTGTTTACTATCTAGATCGATTGCATTCTTTAATTGTTCTTTCCACTGAGCACTATAAGCGACAGTATCGGTACAGTGCACCTCAAAGCTCCACTTACCACTTTCACAATTAAAAGTGATATAAGCCAGGTCTATTCCATCTAATGAAGTACCTGACATAACTCCGATGATATTATATTGGTATTTATTCATAGTATAAAGATTGGTTTTTTACTATAATCTACAAAAGTTTAAGTACAATATTCATTACATTATTCACTTATCAATACAGGTTCTTTAAAATAACAAACATTGTTTCGTCCAAAAATAAATTATAATCATTTTATGCATCAAATTTAAACAGAATCTAAATTGAATAATTGTTTTAAATCAATTATATTTGAGAGCTACAAAAATTAGAACAACTAAAAAATTAAGAGACTATAAATGGATTTTAAATTTACAGAAGAGCAATTAATGATTCAGCAAGCTGCTCGCGACTTTGCTCAAACAGAATTATTACCAGGTGTAATTGAAAGAGATGAACATTCTAAATTCCCAACAGAACAAGTTAAAAAACTTGGTGAATTAGGATTCTTAGGAATGATGGTAGATCCTAAATACGGAGGTAGCGGATTAGACAGCGTATCTTATGTATTAGCTATGGAAGAAATTGCAAAAGTAGATGCTTCTGCTGCTGTAGTTATGTCAGTAAATAACTCATTAGTATGTGCTGGTTTAGAAAAATATGCTAGTGAAGAACAAAAACAAAAATACCTAGTACCTCTAGCTTCAGGACAAGTAATCGGTGCATTCTGTTTATCAGAGCCAGAAGCAGGGTCAGATGCTACATCTCAAAAAACTACTGCTGTAGATATGGGAGATCACTATGTACTAAACGGTACTAAAAACTGGATCACGAATGGTAGTACAGCGGACTACTATATCGTAATCGCTCAAACTGATGTAGAGAAAAAACACAAAGGAATCAATGCATTCATCGTTGAAAAAGGATGGGCTGGTTTTGAAATCGGAGCTAAAGAACAAAAAATGGGAATCAGAGGATCTGATACACATTCATTAATGTTCACAGACGTAAAGGTTCCTAAAGAAAATAGAATCGGAGAAGACGGATTCGGATTTGCATTCGCAATGAATGTATTAAACGGAGGACGTATCGGTATCGCTTCTCAAGCGTTAGGTATCGCTCAAGGTGCTTACGAATTAGCATTAAAATATTCTAAAGAGCGTAAAGCTTTTGGTACTGAAATTATCAACCACCAAGCGGTTGCATTTAAATTAGCTGATATGGCTACTCAAATCACTGCTGCTAGAATGCTTTGCTTCAAAGCTGCTGCTGAGAAAGATGCAGGTCAAGATATTTCATTATCTGGTGCTATGGCTAAGTTATTCGCTTCTAAAACAGCGATGGATACTACTATAGAAGCAGTACAAATCCACGGTGGTAACGGATATGTAAGAGAATATCACGTAGAAAGAATGATGCGTGATGCTAAGATCACTCAAATCTATGAAGGTACTTCTGAGATTCAAAAGATCGTTATTTCTAGAGCTATTGCTAAATAAGCATTACTCAATCCTTATAAAAAAAGGCTATTAACCACTTGTGTTAATAGCCTTTTCTTATTTATTGTACATTGACCTTTATCGGTAATTTAAATGTTGTCGGGACACGTCTGCCATTCTGAGAAGCAGGTTGCCACTGAGGCATTGTTTGAAATACAGCTATAATATCTCTCTTTAAATAAGGTGGTAGATATCCTTGTACACTCTGAATAACAATATCAGAGAATGTACCATCTATACCTACTGTAAAGTTCACATTAAAACGATACTGCTCACCTTGATTTAAATAATGATCTAAATTAAGTCTATTAATCACATTCGCTCTAAAAGCGTCTTCCCCTTCATATGGACTTGCTTCTATTATCAGAGAAAAAAAAGGTTTACCATACTCTTCCTCCATGTATTCAATATTAGTATCCGCACTGTTAGAACTAACTTCTTCACCAGAAGCTGTAATTATTTCTTTCTCAGGGCTAATAGTTATATCAGTAATACTAGTATCATATTCTATAATATTCCCTCCTACTACTCCTACTTGTGTAATATCAGCTGGCATTTGGTTGTTAAACCTAACTCTTGGACCTTCAAAATAGTTTCCTAAAGGAATTTCTTCTACAGGTACATAGTCAATTATAGGACTTGTTAATAGATAATAAGCTTCGACAGTGTTAGCTAAGTCATTATTACTATCTGGAAGAGGAAGTAAGGGACAAAATACAATAGTTTCATCTTTTCTATTAGAATCAGAAGTAAACAAATAAGAACTACCAATAACTCCTAGACATAAGAATACACTTACTCCTAAAGCAAACAACATGATTTTAGCATCACTTTGTTTAGGATGAAAAGGGCTATAATAATATTTTACCGTACTCATAATCTTTTACTTACGTTATGTAAAAATAGCGTTTTTAAGATTAACAAATACCTTATAAGCAAAAAAAGACCTACTGTAAATAGTAAGTCTTTGTTTAAAACGTATTAAACATTGATTCGTGAGAATTTTCTTTTCTCTTTTTCATATAATTTAATCTGTACGATTCTACTTAAAGGGCAATAAACACCGCTAATCACCTAAACCAAAAATACAAACAAAAAGTTAAATACAAAACAAAAAACAACATTAATACCAAAAAAGATATACTTAAACAAAAACAGTTAAAAATAAACTTTAGCAAAGACTATTGCTTTTAACACAATCATTGAACTCTCTTTTGTAATTTTACACCAAACTTTATCTATACATGAAGCCACCTAAATCTATAAAAGCGAAGATTCTCTTTCTATACTTTACGCTATTTGCAGCTGCATTATTCTCTGGAGCGTATATTTATAAAGAGGCTAAAAAATTTACTATTCCTGAGGAGCATGTAATTGAAGAAAATAATAAAATCTTCTTAGTTACTAGTGCTATCAATAACCTATACAGTAGTGAAGCTTATAGTAGAACAGCTATTCTGAGTGGTAATAGTAAAGATATCAAGCTCTATTATAAAGAGCTCGACACCATCGTTAAGCAAATTAACTTGGTACAAACACATGTACAAGATCCTATTACAGTAGTGAAGCTTGACTCTGTTAAAGACCTACTTTCTCGTAAAAAAGTCAGTTTTGAAAACATTATCAAAGCTAGAAAAGATCTTTCTGCTGAAAACAAATACACTGAGGCTTTCTCTGAAATCTACAATATCCGTGAAGAAATAGAGAAAAACATACAACCTATCGTAATCCAAAGTAAAGAAAAGGAGAAAAGAAGTGGTTGGGCAAGGTTATTCAAAGGAGATCATACTGATACTATTAAAACAACTATTAACTATCCTAGTATATCTGACTCTATTATCAATGCAATGGAGCGTATCCTTATCGCTACACAAGAGAAAATCAATGACAAACAAAACAACTTGCTCAACCAAGAACAACGTTTACTGAAAGAAAACAAGATTATCACTGATCAGCTAAGAGGTATCCTACAGAATGTAGAACAAAATATACTTACACTATCTTATCAAAAGATCAATGAGTCAAAATCTAGAATTAGCGCTGCTTCTACCAATATCGCGTATATCGGAGGGACTGCACTAATCGTAGTTTTAATACTAGGGTGGATTATCATTAGGGATATCAATCAAACACAGGAATACAGAAATGCATTAGAAAAACTAAATAAAGAGAATGAAGTGCTACTGCGCAGTAAGTCTATGCTGCTCGCTACAGTAACTCATGATTTACAGACTCCTCTAGGGGGACTTATTGGTTTTACTGATTTATTAGATCAAACAAACCTTGATAACAAACAACAGAAGTACGTTAACAACATTAAGTCTTCTTCTAAGTATATCACAAATTTAGTCAACGACTTAACAGATTTCTCTAGATTAGAGAACAACAAAATAAGTATACAACAGAAAGCATTCAACCCTAAAGAACTAGTAGATAACACATGTAATATACTAGTGCCTAATGCTGAGAACAAAAACATAAAATTAAATTGGTCAATTGAAGATAGCTTAAATAGCAACTTTGTCTCAGATCCGCATCGTATAAAGCAAATACTAACAAACTTAGTCACTAACGCAATCAAGTTTACACAAGAAGGAGGAGTGAATGTTAGTGTTACGAAAGAAAAAGAATATATAGTCTTTAAAGTTTCTGATTCTGGAATAGGAATAGCAGCTAACCAAACTAAGAATATCTTTAACGAGTTTCAACAAGCTCATGATGGAATAGAAAAGAAATTTGGAGGTACTGGATTAGGACTTAATATTTCTAAAAGAATGATTGAATTATTAGGAGGAACTATTCATGTAGAGAGTATATTGAATGAAGGATCTACCTTCACCTTTACAATACCTATTATAGAAGCTGAAGAAGACACCAATATAATTGTACACACCAATGACTTACAATCTGTATTCCAATCTCTTAATAGGATAAATATAGTTGTTATAGATGATGATAAAGTACAGTTACAATTGATGGAAGAGATTCTTTCTCCTTTATTTAATAAAGTCACTGTAACTTTCGATCCTACATCCATAGAAGCTATTTTAAAAGAAGATCAATACAATTTGATACTTAGTGATATTCAGATGCCTAAGATGGACGGATTTGAGCTTATAAGTCATTTAAAGAAAAATACTGATTTTAAGACCATTCCTGTTATAGCACTTTCTGGTAAAAGAGATATTACAATGGAAGAATTCACTCAAGCAGGGTTTGCTTCTGCGCACCCAAAACCATTACAGCTTACAGAGTTACTAATTCTAATTTCTAATATTCTTAATCTTGACTATCAATTAAACAGTTCTAGAACTAAAGAAAAGAACATTGAAGACGCTAATAATCAAACAACAATAAGTGCTACTTATAACACGAATACACTAAAACAATTTATTGGAGATGATCTTAATGCTTTAAGGAACCTTCTAGTAATCTTTATAGAAAGTACAGAAGAGAACCTATTAGACATGCATTATGCTGAAGAAGATTTTGACTTAGAACAAATTGGAAATATAGCTCATAAAATGCTACCTATGTTCAGACAACTTGAAATTACATCCATTATACCTCTTCTAGAAGTACTAGAAGATAAAACAATAACTTTCGAAACTCAACTTGAACTAAGAAACTATATTGAGGTATTGGAAGATAAAATAAACTTAATACTTACTCAGATAAAACAGAATCACTTAGAAGAATAACTAATCAAAAAGCCCCTTAATACGAATATTAAGGGGCTTTATATATAACAATAATCTTGTCTATTATTTCAAACTAGCAACTGTTGTTAGCTCATCTGATTCTAATGTATAATCAATTGAATCAAACTCAAATCCAAACAAGTTGAAGAAGTCTTTTCTATATCCAGCTAAATCAGAAATAGCTTCGATATTCTCTGAAGTTACCTCTTCCCATAACTTAGCTACTGCAGATTGTACATCTTCTCTCATCTCCCAATCATCAACACGAATACGTCCTTCTGTATCTAAAGCTAAACTACCTCCATATAAACGATCAGCAAATAAACGTTGCATTTGCTCAATACATCCTTCATGAATATTTTTCTCTTTCATTACTTTATATAATAATGAAATATATAAAGGAACAACAGGGATAGCAGAACTTGATTGAGTAACTAAAGCCTTATTTACAGAAACATAAGATACACCATTAAGATCTTTAAGTAAATCATTAATTACTGGTACCGTAGCCTCTAAATCATTTTTAGCCATACCTATAGTACCATTTCTATAGATAGGGTAAGTTAATTCAGGTCCTATATAAGAATAAGCAACTGTTTTAGCTCCATTTGCTAAAACACCCGCTGCTTTTAAGTCTTCAATCCAGAATTTCCAATCCTCTCCCCCCATTACAGCAATAGTGTTATCAATATCGCTTTGTTCCTTAACAGGATCAATACTAATATTAGATACAACACCTGTATGGAAGTCTACTGTTTTATTAGTGAAAGGTTCTCCGATAGGTTTTAATACTGAAGCATAAGCTACACCAGTCTTTGGATGAGTTCTACGTGGCGAAGCTAAACTGTAAACAACTAAATCTACTTGACCTAAGTCTTTTTTAATTAGCTCTATAGTTTCTTTCTTAATTTCGTCAGAAAAAGCATCTCCATTAATACTCTTTGCATAAATACCAGCCTGTTTAGCTTGCTCTTCAAAAGCTGCAGAATTATACCATCCTGCTGTACCTGGTCTACCTTCTGTACCTGGTTTTTCAAAGAACACACCAATTGTAGCTGCATTAGAACCAAAAGCAGCAGAAATACGTGAAGCTAATCCAAATCCTGTAGAAGCTCCAATTACTAATACCTTTTTAGGTCCGTTTACTATTTGTCCTTTAGACTTAACATATTCGATTTGCGTTTTTACATTCTCTGCACATCCTTCTGGATGAGAAGTTAAGCAAATAAATCCTCTAGTTCTAGGTTGTATAATCATTATAAATCTTTTTCTACTTAGTTGAATTTAAACCAAGTTGCAAATTACGCATTTTATCACAACAATACATATTTATTATTATAAAATAACATATCTACAAATTCCTCATCTTCAACAAGAAACTTTAATTATGAGATAAAAACACACATGATATCGGGTATCACCAACAGCCATTAAAGTCATAAGCGTA
>NZ_DAMANB010000037.1:0-14772 GCF_032073645.1 Myroides sp. | reverse complement strand
CTAAAATGGGAGGATATTTTATGCCTTAAATTTATTTAGGACGCTATTGTTTTTAAAACTATAATAGATAAACACTGCACTGATAAACATCAATAGTGACGCCAATAAAAATGGAGCTCCCGAAAACTCAAAAGATGCACTCTCATGAGTAAAATAATAGAATAAGTTAGTCATAACAGGTGGGCCTATTATAGAAGTAACACTCACTAAACTTGTTAAGGCTCCTTGTAATTCACCTTGTTGATCAGAAGGTACACTTTTACTAATTAAAGACTGAAGAGAAGGACCACAAATACCCCCTAAAGAATACGGTATTAAAAAAACTAACATCATCCATCCTTGATTTGCAAAAGCAAACAATAATAGTCCTAATGCATAAAATAAAAGTCCTAAATAGATACTTTTTTGCTCTCCTAATTTAGGCGCACTCCATCTTATCAATACTCCTTGTACCAATCCAATTAACAATCCTAATATCCCTAATGAGATACCCACTAGCCTTTCTGTCCAACTAAACTTATACATCGTAAAGAAATGCCAATTACTTTGAACTGCATGTAGTCCAATATTGATGAACACTAAAGCGAATACTAGATTAGAAATTTTAGGATGTTTAAATAAAAACTGAAAAGAACTAATCGGATTAGCACGTTTCCACTCAAATGACCTTCTCTTACTCTTATCTAGACTCTCAGGAAGCATAAAATACCCGTAAAGGAAATTCAGAAGACATAATACAGCTGCTACATAAAAAGGCACTCGCGCTCCATAATGTCCTAATAAACCTCCTAAAACAGGCCCTATTATAAACCCTAAACCAAAAGCAGCTCCTATTACCCCGAAGTTCTTTGTTCTGTTCTCATCAGTAGATATATCAGCAATGTATGCACTTGCCGTAGAAATACTAGCTCCTGTCAGTCCTGCTATAATACGACCTACAAATAACCATCCTATAGAAGGTGCGAGAGCTAATAAGATATAATCTATCGAAAAGCCAAAAAGAGAAATCAGTAAAATAGGTCGTCTACCATACTTATCACTAAGATTACCTACTAAGGGAGAAAACACAAACTGTGTAAATGTATAGGCGAAACCAAGCCATCCACCGTACTTAGCGGCTTCACTAATATCACCTTGAATAAGCTCACCAATCAGTTTCGGAACGACAGGAAGTATGATACCCCATCCTGTTATATCTAGCAATAGGGTAATAAATATAAACCCTACTGCTGCTTTTTTATCTGTTTTTTTCATGTGGTAAAAGTAAACAGAGTGACAAAACAGGGTATTGACGATTTAAGAGGTTTTAAGTACTATTTCTAAGCCTCTCGATGATTACTCTTCCTCTCGATATAACTTAGGAGACATTCCTGTATTTCGTTTAAAGTATCTACAGAACACGCTAGTATCTGTGAACTCTAGCTCATTACTAATCTCTTTTATTGATAAACTTGATGATTTAAGCAGTGTTTTAGCATGTAATATGAGTACATGATCAATCCATTGCAAAGTAGATTTACCCGTATTCTGTTTTAGAAACGACGAGAGGTACTGTGTACTTAAATGTAGTTTATCTGCATAAAACTGTACATTTCGTTGCTTGTGAGCATATGTAGATACCAAAGAGTAAAAGTTATCGATGATTTCGTGTGTTCGATTCTTCGTTCGGTTTTTAGTATTAGGCACATCCTGATACTTTTCGATAATCAAATTAATCAATGCCATAACAAGATGTTTGAGCATTTCTATTTTATTAGAGCTTTGCTCCTTATTGTATACTTTCTCAATAAGCCTGATTAACTCCTGTTGTAAGAGAAGCTCTTCAGAATCCAATCTTATAATCGGTTGCCAACGAATCTGGTCATTCATTACAAATTCTCTTAATATGGGAAAGGTTGAAATAAAATCCAATGAAAGACCAATAGTTACTATTTCTGCATCTTCACTTAAAGACTTTGTTTCGATCATAACTTGCGGAGGAACAACTGCTATATCCCCTTCATTAACCTCATATTCAGAAAAATGTACCTGAGTTTTCATTGATCCTTTTAATACAACACCTAACAACAGTCCTTCAAATAGACGACTATGTTTCTTATAATTTTGATTAGCCTTACTATGTTGATGAAAAACAACAATACCATCTATCTTCCTTGCTACATCAAGATCATATAGATTATAAACATTATCAAGGGTTATAAATAAAGCCATATTCACACATATTTTTAAATCTTCAAAAAAGAAGTACCTCCCTCCTTTTGATGACAAGTACCTTTATCATACACTATTTAATGTATAATTACACTATTTATCTTTAATTTTATCTCTATGCTTTTGGCCAAACTCTATTAAAGATTCTAAAACGGGATAACTCTCTAGAGCGTGCTCAGTAAGACTATAAGATACTGTAATTGGTTTGGTTGAATTAACCGTTCTAGTAATTAGTAAATTATCCTCCAACTCCTGCAGTTCTTTAGACAATACCTTAGGAGAAATTCCCTTTGCGTGTTCTTGCAAGTCTTTAAATCGCATTACCCCATTAGTACGTAGATGATTAAGAATACAAAATTTCCACTTGCCACTAAGTAATTCAATAGCATCTCTTAGTGCCAAAATTGTTTGTTTAGATACTGTATCGTTTTTTCTTGTTGCCATTGTTTTAGTTACTATCCTTGAGGTAAGTCATAGCAAATATAAAGGAAGCGTGTCTTAGATTTGTTGAAATTCTAAAAAACAATCAAATGAAAGTATCCTTAATCGCAAATATTTCTATCAGACAACTCTGTTTACCAATTGCCTCCAGAGGCCTTAAGTTTCTACCTTGAACTTGCACATCAAATTGGGAACTTAGTTATTGGCATGAGGACTTTTCAAAACTTTCAAAAGTCACCTCAAAAGGTTAAAGATCTTTTTAAGGGGATAGAAATAATTGTACTCTCTAATAATACACATCCCCTTATAGAAGGTTACACCTTTGTTAATAGTCCTGAAGAAACGATAACCTATATGGCTACAAAAGGAATTACAGAACTAGCTATTGGTGGAGGAACGGGTACCTACAACACCTTTATAGAGAAAGAACTCATAACTGATATTTACTTTAATATCAACCCAATCATTATAGGGAATGGTGATCTTTTAGGATTGTATGATAAACTAAACACTAAATTTGACATTGTAACTCATAAAGTAACAAATGGTTTTCTTCAATTACATCTAACTAAGTCCAAAAGCTAAAATTACATTAGACACTAATTGATATAAAAATAATAAGTTGTCTTATTGGCCAACATTAGAGTTGAATAATCGGTAAGAAAAAGACATTTTTTTCCCTTACCGATTATTCAACAAAAACAACAATTCTTTCTCGTTATTTACTCTATATTTATACATCCGTTATAAATCAACTTATAGTTCATATGTACCCAATAGAACATATCATTCGTATCGATAAAAAAAGCAAAATGCCTATCTATAGACAAATTGCTATATCAATTATCAATGCAATAAAAAATGGATATCTAAAAGCAGGAGATCAACTCCCAGGAAGTAGAGATTTAGCAGACTCTTTAAACCTTCACAGAAAAACTGTAATTGCAGCTTACGAAGAACTGTATACACAAGACTGGATTTCTATGTCACCTCGAAAAAGAGCAACTATATCAGAGTCCATTCCTAATCTCAAAGCGTCAAAGTGGGAAGAGTTCTCTAGTATACACTCCTATGATATTGACTTTAATTTACCATTTAATCAATACCATGATGTAGATCACTCTGTAGAAGAAAACACAGTTATTCCAGATATTATTATCGATGACGGTTTTCCAGATATTAGACTTTCTCCTATAAGTGCATTATTAAAGACCTATCGCTCTTATGTTACAAGAACCTATTCAATTAAAAATGCTAATCTTGAAAACCCACAGGGAACCCTCGCTCTAAGAGAACAGCTTGTCAATTACCTATCCGAAACTAGAGGGCTTATTTTCTCTAAAGAGAATATTCTTATTACTCATGGAGCACAAATGAGTATTTATCTTTCAGCACAATTATTACTCAATAAAAAGGCAAAAATTGTTGTAGCTAAACCTAATTACCCAAAAGCTAGTCAAACATTCAGCAATACTGGAGCGAAAGTGTTAGAAATAGGAATAAATGAAAAAGGACTAAAAACAGACGAACTAGAGTCACTTTGTAAAACAACAACAATAACAGCTGTTTATGTTATTTCTCATCATCACTACCCTACTACTGTCACTTTAAGTGTTGACAGACGTGTGCACCTCTTAGAACTTTCTAAGCAATATCACTTCGCTATCATAGAAGATGATTATGACTTTGATTATCACTATACAACTCCTCCATACCTTCCATTAGCTAGTGGCGGGCATAATGGTAATGTTATTTACATCGGTTCATTTTCTAAAATATTAGGACCATCCATTCGTATAGGTTTTATGGTCGCTCCAAAAAACTTCATTCAACAATGTGTTGAACTAAGAAAAACAATTGATGTAGGAAATGATGCGTATATGCAAAACTCTTTAGCTAGCTTGATTAAAGAAGGAGAATTTACAAGGTATTTTAAAAAAGCTAAAAAGTTTTATCAGGAAAGACTAGAGTTATTAGATCAACTATTAAAAAAGGAACTGAACAAGTATATTTCTTACACTTTGCCTACAGGAGGGATGGCAGTATGGATAAAAGTAGATAAACAATATCCAATATCAGCAATACAAAACCTATCCAAATTAAGGATTAAACATATTAGTAAAGAAGAGAATGCTTTTAGGTTTGGATTTGCTTCTTTAAACGAGAGAGAAATTCTTCAAGCTATTCATATTCTGAAAGATCATTTTATCAAACATCAATAAATGCAACACCTCGTGAGAAGTTACACACGAGGTATTCCATTTATAGCATGGGTTAAATTTAAATACAGAAGCTACTTTTTCTACTCACAACACACGATCTCTAGAATTAGTGATTCTATATTGATAAACAATTACTGCTATTATATCTAAGATTACCTAGAAAACATAGGATAATCTTTCATCATATTTTGAATTTCTTGCTTTATCTGTTTATGTTTCGTAGCATTATCTTTATATATTAATACTTCATCAATAAAGTGCACTATTTTTTTCATATCTGCTTCTTTTAACCCTCTGGTTGTTACTGCCGCAGCTCCCACCCTAATACCAGAAGTAATGAAGTTCGATTTATCATCATAAGGAACCATATTCTTATTCACTGTAATCCCAGCATGTTCTAAAATACTTTCAGCCTCCTTACCAGATATATCTTTATTTCTTAAATCAATTAATACCAAATGGTTATCCGTTCCTCCAGAGACGATATTATATCCACGCAACAAAAAAGCATCTGCCATTACTTTCATATTTTTTTGAATCTGATTAGCATATACCTTAAAATCATCTGTCAATACTTCATTAAAAGCCACCGCTTTGGCTGCAATAGTATGCATTAGTGGACCACCTTGATTACCAGGAAATACAGACGCATCTAGAAGACTAGACATCATTCTTAGCTCTCCTTTTAAGGTCTTATATCCAAAGGGATTTTCAAAATCTTTTCCCATTAAAATAACTCCTCCTCGTGGACCTCGCAATGTTTTATGTGTTGTTGTTGTAACAATGTGACAATGCGGTATAGGATTACTTAATAATCCTTTGGCTATTAACCCTGCAGGATGTGCCATATCTGCTAATAATATTGCTCCTACCTTATCTGCTATTTCCCTAAAACGACTATAATTAATATCTCTAGAATATGCACTTCCACCAGCTATAATCATTTTAGGCTTTTCTTTGATAGCTATCTCTTCAATTTTATCATAATTAAGTACCCCTGTTTCTTGATCTACTCCATAGAATGAAGGAACATATAATCTGCCTGAAAAATTCACAGAAGAACCATGAGTCAAGTGCCCTCCATGCGTTAGGTCAAATCCTAATATTTTATCTCCAGGTTTTAAGCAAACTGAAAAAACAGCAACATTAGCTTGTGATCCAGAATGTGGTTGAACATTAGCATATTCTGCACCATAAATCTCTTTTAAAGATGCAATAGCCATATTCTCTACAAAGTCAACATATTCACACCCTCCATAATATCGTTTATCAGGATATCCTTCTGCATACTTATTAGTTAATATAGATCCATTGGCTCTTAAAACATCCTCGCTAACAAAGTTCTCTGAAGCAATTAATTCTAAGCCCTCCCTTTGTCTTCTTTCTTCTCTTTTGATTAATTCAAATAAAATGTTGTTGTTGTTGTTGTTGTTGTTGTTGTGCATAGTTGTATAAATTAGTTTAGCTATGATTACTAGTTTATAATCTAGATTAAAAAGCCTATAAACTAGTATCTTATTATATTTAAAAAGCAAAAGTAACAGTTAGTAACCTAGTAAGTTGGGGACAGATTTTTTATTCTTAGGCATCCAGATTGATCCTTTTAACAATTAAAGAGTTTAATATTTTTTATTCCTAAAAACAGTGCCATTACTTAGTTATGTTTTTTTATCTCAAATCATTTTAAGTACATTTAACCTTATTAAACTAAATAGACATGAAACAGTTTTCATATAAAAAAATAGGGATAATATTCTTATTACTATTTCAATTATCTTTAATTGAAGTATTTGCACAAACACCTTCAAAAATAGAACTAGAATATTTTACAATTGAAAATACCCCTCTTTATATTATCAATACTAATGATATTGATTTAGCTATACGCTATAAAAAAGGGCAAGGTATACCTATTGTATTTATACACGGTTCATGGGATGATCATAATTCTTGGTTACCAGTGGCAGAAGAGTTAATTAAAACTACTACTAATCCCATCATTTTATATGATAGAAGAGGACATAGTGCTTCTTCTCCAGATAAAGAACAAGGTACAATATCAATGGATGTCCAAGATGCCGTTTCCCTACTCGATGCTTTACAGATTAAGAAAGCTCATTTTATAGGACATTCTTATGGAGCAAATATCACAATTGAACTAGCCAATAATCACGCTAATAGAGTTGAGAGTATTGTTTTATATGAACCTCCTATTTTTGGGATGCTTAAAGGACAAACTGAATACAAACAAATTCTATCAGAGGTACAGAATGAAATGCAAAAAAGTAAAACTTTACTTGAACAAGGACACATTGAACAGGGAACCTTTAATTTTATTGAAAAAGTAGCCTTTGGAAAAGGTAGTTGGTATTCTGTTTTTGATCAAAGAGCCAGAAATACAATGACAGCTAGTTACACTACTTGGCTTGATCAAGCTAATGATCCTGAAAGATTAAATATAAAACCAGAAATCCTTAATCAATTTAATGGTAAAATAACACTTATTACAGGATCAGATTCTATCTTAGTATATACAGCTGTTGCAAAAACAATAAAACAGAAAGTTAATTCAATAGAATTACAGACTATTCAAGGCGCAGGTCATGGAGGACTTATTTCTCACCCCAAACAAACTGCTCATATGATTACTACACACTTAAATCAATTGTAATAATATAATCAGAGTTCTCTAGCTTAAAGCTGTTTTTACAACTCTTTATAAAGTTTAATTTACTACATTTGGAGTATTGCATTTTATAAGAGTTAACTATATCAAGTAATCCAGATGAAGAGATTATGGAAATTAGAAATTAGATTAGAGAATACATCTAATAAGGCTTTGTATTTACAAATAGCTGACGCCATCATTGATGATATCAAGAAAGGAAGACTAAAAAAAGGAGATTTACTACCTAGTACGCGTACACTCTCTACTCTACTAAATGTCAATAGAAACACCGTAGTACGCGCACTGACTATCTTAATTACCGAACAATGGCTGGTATCCGTAGAAAGAAAAGGAATTTTCGTAGCACATACTATTTCACAAGATAGTCCTGTAAAATCAATAGAGCCTTTATTAGAAAGACAAGAAACAGACCTATTACTGAACAATAATATTGTCTTTGACAATGGCTATCCTGATAGTAAAATAGTTCCAATAGCAGAACTGGCACGCGCTTATAGACAAATCTTTAATAGAAGTGCTAAATGGCAAATGATGGGATATGGAAGTGAACTAGGCGATTCTAAATTCATTACTCATATTGCTAATATGCTCAATCATCAAAGAGGGATGAATGTAGCCGAAAAAAATATTTGTATTACACGTGGAGGGCAGATGGCTATCTTTATGATCGCTCATTCCCTCTTGACTAAAGGAGACTATATACTAGTAGAAAACCCTGGGTATAATTCTGCTTGGGAAGCTTTTAAACATGCTGGTGCTAATCTTATTCCTATTCATGTAGATGACCAAGGAATAGTGACTAGTGAGATTATAGAACAGCTAAAAACGAATAAAAGAATTAAAGCAATTTACCTAACCCCTCATCATCAATTTCCAACAACAGTTACCCTTAGTCTTAAAAGAAGATTAGAGATAATCGAACTTTCTAACCAATACGGGTTTACTGTCATTGAAGATGACTATGATAATGAATTTCATTATAATACAAGACCCATTTTACCCCTTTGTAGCCATATTAACCTAGAAAATTATATATACATAGGAACTTTAAGTAAGGTAGTCGCTCCTTCTCTTAGAATAGGTTACTTAGTGACTAGTAAGACCTCTTTAATAAAGAAAGTAAGTAAACTAAGAAAGATAATTGATATTCAAGGTGATAGAATAATGGAGCTAGCAATACTAGAGCTAATCAAAGAAGGAATTATTAAAAAACATATCAAAAAAGCAACAATTCATTACAAAGAGAAAAGAGATTACACCTATAGCTTATTAAAGCATTATTTAGACCAATCCACCCATTTCACCTTGCCAGAAGGAGGACTTGCTTTTTGGATTAAACTCAATAGGACTATAGATTTTAAGAATTTCTGTGCTTTATTAACCAGCAAAGGCGTTGATATAGTAAACCCTAATGAGTATTACCTAGACCACTCTAGTAACGGATTAAGAGTTAGCTTCGGTAGATTAACTAAAGAAGATTTAGAAAAAGGAATAAAAATCATTGCAGAATGTTTAAATCAAGAGCTATATTCCTAACTCTATTGCGTTTTTCTAATTCAGCATTTTTATTCCTTCTTTTCATATTATCTCTACCTATGATAGGTGATCCAGTTCCTAATGACGCTTATTGTGGCTTATATTTTATAAATAACGCACAAGATAATACATCCCCCAAGCAAAGATTACAATAATGGTTGTCCATACCCAAAAGGGAATACTCTGAGGAGTTTCGCTACCCACAACTAAAAAAGTCTTTTGATCGCCTTTTCCATAAGCATTAATGCGTATAGACAATAAACCATCTACCACAGCCTTTTCCTTTATTCCTTCTATATCTATAGCTGGGCCATTCTTTACTGTAAACGGAATAATTCTAATCCCCTCTTTTCCCGTGTGATCTTTACTTACAATTTTTAAGGTATGATCCCCATCCACTAATTTATGCGTATCGAGTTCGAAATTTACAGGTGTTTCGAGCTCTGCAATAGGTTGATGTTCATCATCAATAAAAATGAATACTCTACTTCTCTGCTCCATCTAATAGGTCGTTTAATACAGTTCTTTTAATGTGTTCTTTAGATTCTTCTCCTGGTTTTACTAACCATTTAATAGAGAAGATTAACGTAGCTAAAACCAAAATAGCAATCACAACTATAATAGTATAATCCCATTTACTATCAGGTCCTACACCATGTACAACTCCTTTTAGTAATTTAGGTTGATTGCGTTCACAAACAGGACAAGCATAAATTACATTGGCAAGTAATAATCCTATTATAGTAAGAATCCTTTTACAATTTACTTTCATTATTTATCCTTTATTTGGTTGATATAATCCATGATCTGTTTTACTTCATCTACTGTTACCAAGGGAGCTTTATTTCCCCAATTATTGCGCTCGTAGTTAACTATTGCAGTAACTTCTTCCTCCGTCCAATTCGCATTAGTACCTACCGCAGGCATTACCCCATACTCCTCTCTAGCATCATATCCATTCATTATAATATCTACAAATAGTTGGAGGTTATCTCCAGTAACAATAGCACTGTTTTTTAAAGGAGGAAACGCACCTGAGAGTCCTTCTCCATTGGCCTGATGACAGGCTGCACAATTATTCATATAAAGGTTTTTACCATCCAAAGCCGTTTTAGTCTGTCCTGTAGTTACTCCTTGTGTAACATCTTGTTCTTTAGGATATAAAAACTCAGGAGTCATAATCGTTCCAGGCAATGGAGTCTGCTTTAAAGCTTGCAGATATGCAACCAAATCTAAAGCATCTTGAGTAGCTACAATCTTTAATTTCTTATCCCTTAAGAATGTCTCTGGTACACTGACTACAACATCCTCTTTATCAGGATGCTCTTTAGATGTAAACAGAAAAGAATACGAAGGCATAATGGATTCTTTAACGACAATACGAGGATTATAAAGATGAACTAAATGCCAGTCTAAACTAGGTTGACGTGTACCTATATCTATAAGATCAGGACCTGTTCTTTCTGTTCCCATCAGCGTAGCAGTATTCGTCCAAAAATCAACTCTTTTATTACCCGCATAATCTGCAGATATAGAAGGTCTACTCCCCCATTTTCTATCCATTTCTACATTTCTAACTTGCTGACTATGACAAGCTACACATCCATTAGCTATAAATATATCTTTTCCTCTTTTCTCTGATTGTGTTAGAGGGATCGCATCAGGTAAAGGATGTATTTTAGACTGATTATCTAGGGCTGGTAGAATAGCTACAAATAGTGTTAGAATCAAAAATAAAATAGTTGCTATTACATAAAGTTTTTTATGGTTGCTAAATATATCCATATCTACTAATTATTAAATATTTTGTCATTATCTACGCTATCATCAGCTAGTTTCTCAAAGGTTAAGTCTACCCTATCTAAAGAAACGGATTCGTCTTTTTGAATCATCTTATAAAAATTATAGACAAAGAATAGATGAGATAACCACATTAGACTTCCTCCAATAGCTCTCCATAGCCAATAAGGCATCATAAACTTGACACTCTCTATAAAGGCAGAGTCTTCCATCCACATTAAGCCTCTTAATGTTCCCCCGTACATTAAAGGGATAGAATAAAACAACAATCCTATTAAGGCTAACCAAAAATGAGCTCCGATTGTAATCTGTGGGGCTTCTTTACCCGTTATTTGTGGTACTAATGCATATATAGAACCCCATAAAAGAAAAGTGATAATTCCATACATCGTCAAATGAGAGTGAGCCACTGTAAAGTCTGTAAAGTGCCAAAGCAGATTTGTAAATCGAAAGGATTCTGCTGTACCTTGCAAAGAACCCGTAAAATAGAACATAATACCTATTACAAAAAAGGGAATGGTGTAACTATCCTTGATTTTATACCAGACTCCTTTAAAGGTTAAGAAAAAATTAGTTGTACCCGCTACTACAGGAATAACCATTCCAACACTAGCTACAATAGCAACAGTCTGTAACCACCATGGTATAGCACTAAAAACAAAGTGATGGGTTCCAATTAATGTATAAAACAATATCTGGCTCCAAAAAGCTAATATTCCTAAACTGTATGAATATATTGGTTTATTAAGTTGTTGTGGCAGAAAGTAATATACTATCCCTAGAGTAAAAAGCATAAACCACATCCCTACTGCTTGATGCATATAATACCCCTGCACGATTGTCTCACCTAAACCATCTTGCCAAAAAGGTAAGTATCCAACAACAGCTACTATAGTAATAAAGATAACGGCAGCAACGATATACCAATTAGAAATATAAATATCCTTATCTGTTCTATTGGCTATAGTCTTTAAATAGCATCTAAGCGTAAAGTACAACCCTAAAGCAAACAATAACATAATAGGCCATATATACTCTCTATACTCTCCTCCTCCATTGTTTACACCAGCCATTAAACTAATAGACCCGATAAAAACGGAAGCATTAATTAAAACAAGTGAATACCATCCCCATTTAATATTGACCAAGTTTGTATTACTAACTCTAGGTACGATATAATACCCCAATCCAATCATCCCTAAAGAAGCCCATCCCCAGAATACAGCATTAGTATGCACCGGTCTTAGTCTTCCAAAGCTAAGCCAACTACTATGATCTATATCTGGTGCTATAAATTTAATCCCTAAATACTCTCCAATAGTGGTACCTACAATTAACCAAAAGCTAGCTGTTCCTAAAAACCATAAAATCAGTTTAGCCAAACCTGGATCTATATCTACCTTGACAGAATTTCTTTTCTTATTAGCAACAACGGGTGCTAGTTCAGTCTTTGACAACGAAATCAACCCCTTTTGATCTTGAATTAAACTTTCTCCTGAGAGTTCTTTATTGGATAATGAAAACCCTAGGGCAATCTCTCGTTTTTTTAAAGAGTCAGATTCCTCTTCAGACAGATGTTCTAAATACTCTTTAAATTGTTTTGTATGCTGATCTTCTAGCTTATTTTTTTGCACACTAATAATATTGGAAATTTTAATAAGCATAATTACTACACCTAATAGAATAGGAATTGAGATTAGAATCAAAATAATGATAATCCCTGGCTCTGTTAAAAGAGATGGTTCTGTTGTTTTGATATTACTCTGTGCAAAAAGATTTGATGCAGAAATAAAGAAAATAAACCCTATCAGATATTTTAACTTTGTACTTTTTAATAAAACACGGATTTGACGTTTTGTAAGGCTTGTGATAGATATCTTTACTAAATTTGAATCTAATTCTTTGTTTAAATTGTACAACTTATCAAGATAAGATGCCTTTAAATATAATGATCTAAAAAAAGCACTCAATAGCACTACTAGAATCAAAACGATAACAACAAAGATATCTTGGTTATTAACCCTAAATTTTAAAGGCTCCATATTGTTAGCCCAAATCGCTGTTGGATGGATAAAAAGTAGAAAACTTATAAAAATAGACCACGGAGCAAAAGACAGTATTTTCATTATGAGTATTATTAAGTAAGTAAACCATACACCTTGTTTATAGATAATCGTGTTGGCATACCATGTGTTTAGTATTTATTATCTAAAGCCAAAGGTATTGTGCTCCCTCATGAAAGAGATGGTACAGATTAGAGATAATAACATAGACCAAGTAAAGAGGTTGGGGATAAAAACAACTACTCTATGGGTGCTGTAAACGAAATAATTCTTTATGCGAATTTTTAAAAGGATAAGGTTACACCAGCACATAAAAAAGCCCGATAACGAATGTTATCGGGCTTTTCAGCAGTGAAAGAGAATTAGCCTCTTTATACCGTATGTTTTATAAATAAGGTAGCTTATTTTTTAAATTGTTGTGCACATCTTATTCGGAGAGCTTTTTGTCTGTCTTTATCACTCTTCCTTATGTTTATGAAGATAATTGCCGATACTTTGGTAAATATCATTAGAAAATAGACTGAATGAGGTGCTGTAGAAGTTTGGAGTTGTAGATGGCTTTTATATAATAAACGAACTGACAAGAACGCGAGCCAGTAACAAGAGCTTTACAAAGTAGCGAGGGTTCTTCTAAATTCAAAACTTGTACTTCGTTTACCTATTTATAAAGTTGTAATAAGCTTGTTGTATTTAGAGCTATTTCAATGGTGTGCTGCGTACAGCTTAGAAAGTGCTCTTCTAGTTTTCCTATACCTACGAGGAATAATGATATACTAAAAACCACTTCTGTATGGAGTATTATTCATTTCTTTTAAAAGAGAAGAAAAGCAGTAATAAAGATAATAAACTAACTACTAAACTAAGCATTTTCAGATTCCCTATATTATCTATTGTAAAGAAAGCAGGTGAATAAAATGATGTAATATTAAACACCATGTGCCATAAAACACATAAACTTATGCTTTGAGTTTTATTATATATCCAGAATAAAAATATACTTGAGATAAATGGTATGATTAAAGGTATTTCACCAAAAATATGTATTAAACTAAACACAAGAGAAATGAGAACAATAGAAACAATCTTATCAAGTTTCTCTGTCAAAAATCTAAACCAATATTTTCTATACAAAAGTTCTTCAATAACGGGGCTTAGTACAAATAAACCAAACAAACTAAATGCAGAATATTCATAACGTTGTTGCATGACAAAATTAAATTCATCTCCTCTAGCATAAATAGCATTACCTAAAAAAGCCAAAGAGATTGCCGTTACTATAAGTAAAGAACAATTCAATAAAGAGCACCTTATTTTTAATAAGCTATTATAATCCTTATACTTAAATATAAATAGAGTAAGAATACTAATTGTAAAAACATCTATAACTTTAAAAACAAAACCTGCCCCATAAATAGCTATAACAAAAAACAAAATCGTATAGATTATCAATAATAGTATACGACTATACTTAGTTTCAAATTTCATATTCATCTTTAAAGGTATTTATAATGATATTTTATAAGTCCTACTACCACTTCTGCAGAATAACTATACTCAGCTATAATCTGTCAAGGTAAAGCTTTTCAGCACCATAAGAGAATGGAAATCTATTAATAGAATTCATAATTCCATTGATTACAACTCCAACACTTATACCAATTAAAACAGAAATAACCTCTGCATTTGGACCTGCATAAAGTAACGGATTATTTAATACATATCCATATCTATGTGTTAGTATTGTCTTGCACAAAGTTAGGATCAACGTTAAAAGTTGGGGAGGAAAGTGTAAAATAATATCTTTGTGCTA
>NZ_DAMANB010000036.1:0-16678 GCF_032073645.1 Myroides sp. | reverse complement strand
ATGTACATATTTTATTATACAATTTTTTTAATGACACAGTTCACGGGACACCCTCTGCACTGGTGGTTTCCCTATTAAAAAACCTACCCTATTTTTTAAAAAAAGACTTCATTTTATCCTATCTAAACCACCCCTATTTTACTATTTGGTTCTACTATTTTTAGAAAACAACTCCATATTCAGCCTATTTAGATACGTGGAACTAAAAAACGCCTGTACTTTTTTAATAACCAAAAAAAACACAACTCACTGATTTATAAAATATTATCGTTTCAAACTCATTTTAATCCGTTTTCTATAGTCTTTACAACCCCAGTAATAGCGCACGTTTATCTTAAATTGCTCGACAATTGGTGGAGAATACCCCGTAAATGGTGGAGCTGAAGATACGTTAGTCGATGAATGCTTCTTCTATTGATCAGGGACTGTCCTCCTATTTAAAGTTTAGATTAACTGAGGCTATCCACACCCTATCTAGCACTATAATTATGCTACTAATAAAAGAGAATCTAAGATGAAATACTAACAAAGGTAAATAGGCAAAAGGTGAGCTTTTTTTAAGTAATCACAATATTTTCAATGCTTTACTTATTGTTATGTGGTCTTTTTTCTCTATTATTACATTATTATGATACAAACCAATTCTAAACTTTATAAATACGGTGTAGAAGAATAAATAAACGCTATTTATATTGGTCTGATCAAGAAACATCCTTAATTACACCATAAACAACATCATCAAAATGCAATGAACACTTTAAAACATATTCTATTAGCTAGTTGCATACTTCCTTTAGGTACGGTATTCTCACAAGAATTGAAAGACAAGGATCCTAACATACTTATATCTGAACTATTCCAGAAAGAACAAGACATCCGTAAACGTTGCGAAACACTTAGCTCTAATCCTAATAGTGATCAAAAAGAACTTTCTAACTGCTATATAGCAATGTCTAAAATTGATATCGAAAATCAACAATTAGCCTTACCTCTTCTAGATTCATATCTAAATAAACAAATCAGCCTAAACAATGAATCTCTGTCTAACCTATACTATATCATACAACACGCTGGTGGGGAAATACAGGAGAAATACAAAAACTTTATATCAGATCTCTTTACCAAGCAAATTATTACAAACCAAGAATACGCATGGTTTACAGACAGATTAAATGTCCGAAACAATAAAGCTCAAACCTATGGTTTTCAAATAAAGTATTGGTCAGATACACAAGATACTCTTCCTTATCCTATCGATATTGATGCTGAAAAGAATACCATTCAGCTGGGATTAGAATCTAGTAAACAATATATGTTAGATAACTACACTAATGAGTATAGCCCACAGTATATGACAGAAGAAGAATTTGTTTTATTTGGGCATATCAAAAACTCTTTTGATACTAAGACTACTCATATTCTCATTAATAATAAAGAGAAGGTAGCTATTAATGATAAAGGTTTTTATATCATTAAACTGCATAGTCGACCTCAAACTATCTCTGTAAAGCTGATTAAAAATAATGAAGTAGTAGATTCTCAAGATATTCTAACTAACCAAAAAGATTGGATAGAAGTTGACTTTTACTAATATCGACTTAAGATAGTTACTGTAAATAGTAGGAACACTATCTATACATTCTACTATTTACATTGCTATCATTCACAATAATTTCTGACTACCTGTTCTATCCAGTCTTCAGTAGATGATAAATAGAAATCAGGTGTCACTCCTTTTCCCTCATAGCGTAAATACTCGCGCCAATGCGTATTTAGATCCGTAAAATGTATTCTAAAAAGAGCAGAAGGACTTACCTTATCTACAGCATGATTTCTACCATAAGTAAGCATTCCTCTAGTATTATCACCTAATACCATCACATTATTTAATTCCTTCAATTTTAGTGTGAATTGCTCTGCATTACTAATGGTATTAAAATTTACAAGTACATATATTTCCTTTAAACTTCTTAAACAGGTTATACAACTGTGCAGAGCTCTTGTCTCCCTCCTCCACTATTATTTCTTAAACCAAGAATAAGGTTCTTACTCAGAAAGTTGTCTCTAATGGGATAATAAAAAAGAAAAAACATACTTCATAAACACTTAATTCACTCGGTTATAAATTGGGAATAAACACCACAGTTATCACTTCTTATCCCCTTCTTTCTCCATCAGCTCTATACGCTGTTCTAGCGTATTTTCTGTCTGAATAATATCAAATACGACCATCTTAAAAGTCTGTTTGATACTCTTATCCGTCTTATCCATATTAGAATACAAAAGATTCATTAGGAAAGCACTCTTATTACTTAACATTTGCTTTAAGTCTTCAATATTAGTCATAGCAGCTACCTTATCATAATCGATTAGATCAATCTTAGTCGCAGCAATAGAGCGCCAGGCAGTTGTTTTAATCTGAGGAATAAAGATTCCCTTAGACTCCATGACTATCTGTTGTAGGCTTTTCTCTTCGTTATCAGCGTGCTTTTCTAAGGCTTTGACCAAATCTTTCTGTATAGGGAGAATAAACTCTATTTCTTCTCTAGATTCTTTTAACTCACTGTGAACAGTCGAAAACACTTGATTGATATAGGCCTGGTCTTTTCTATGAGCGTTCCAATTATCAATAAAAAGAGCAATAAGAATACCCGCCACGATAGGAATAATCTCTTTAATAAAGTGAATACTATAATTTTTAATCTTTTGTTTCATCTAATGATTATTTGTTAAAGTTAGAGATGATTTATTCCTAAAAAATCAAAGCTAATTTAAATAAATAATTGAAAGATGGGAATAGTACTACAAAAAAATGTATTGTATAAATGATAATATATCTTAATCCACTGATTAGATAGCCGCCCCTCTTTTATCCAAGATCTAAAAGCAACAACTCTACATCACTTTCATAATCAATCATGTCCTTTGATTGTAAAATTAAATTCGTATTATTCTCTAATGCTATGGTCAAACGACAACTACTTTTGATAGGTTGGCAATAGATACCTTTTATCCTCACTCCTATGACCGCTAATTCTTGGGATTTATCTAAGTACATATAACTATCATCCTCTTCTATTTCTTTTATCTTTTCCATCACTGCAATACCTGCGTCAATAAAAAAGTCAAACCAACCTAAAGCTTCTACTTTTAAGTAAAGTACAATCACATTATCACGTTCATCACTCATACACGTTATTACGCGCTCTATTCTCAAGCCATTTAACTCTACACAAACAAATTCATCATCCTGATACATTCTCTCCATCGTTTCTACCTATTAAATCCAAAAAAGCTAGTATCTCTACTAGCTCTATTATCTTATTTTACTGTGATATCAATCTTATTAATCCAAATCGTCTTTCTATCTCTAGTCTTGTCAAAATTATCTAATATAAATGCAGTATCGTAATCTACTTTCTCATCATAGTACAACTTACCATTGACATATACTTTAACCTTGTTCTTCAGGTTTACCATTTCAGGAGAAATAGCAATAGATAAGGATTTAACACGAGATGTTTCTATTCTAAATTCATTGTCTTTATAACGGGCTATAGCCTTACCTGATAAGCGTGGTATATCGAACGCCTTCTTATCTACCTCTATCGTTTGTAGATTTTCAGCTTTATCATACTCTAGCCATTTGGTAATTTTAAAGTTTCGTTCTTTATGCCAATCTGCTTTCTGACCTAGTGTATCTAATTTGATATTAGTCAACCAATCCACACCTCCATAAGCATTGTCATCAAACTCCCATGTCAGCTCTTTATTAAAGCTCTTGCGTTGTCTCTCCTTAAGATCTTTAAACAATATCTCATAAGCTGGTTCTGACTCATCAAACTCAGGGAACCAATGTGGAAAACCGTTATATCGATACTCTTTATAGTCAGCCTTTAACTCATTCATCATCGATGTAAAAGAATCATTTGCGTTAGGTGGATAATAATAGTCCTCATCTGTAGAGAAGTTGATAAAAGAACGATTCTTTATATTCTCTATAAAAGTTCCTCCTGTGAATACCTTAGGTTGAGTATTAAACCCATAGAATCCTGCAAAAGGAGAAGAGTCTTTCATCAAATAAGAGAATGAACCCGTCGCTCCATTAGAATGCCCTGTGATAAACACCTTATTATCATCTATATTAATAGCCTTCTTAACTTCTCTCAGCATAGCAGGTATCATAAAGAAGCCATCATTAGATGTCATCCAATTATATTTCTTACCTCCACTTGGGAAGATCAATATCACCTCATCTAGATCTCCATATTTCGTATAGTATCTATTCCATCCTCCTAAACTAAGTTCTTTAGTCTGAAACTCTTGAAGATTATTGTATCTAACTGCTCCATGCAAAAAGAATAACACTGGATATTCCTTCTCTGGAGAATAGTTCTTAGGCAAATGAATAAAGAAAGAAGTCTTCACTGTATCATTTATAGCAAAGCTGATAGAATAGTCTTGTTTTGCCTTAGGTAGATAAGGATTGTACGCTTTGATTTCTTCATATAATTTCTTTCCATTAGTAGAGGCTAACTCTTTAGTAGATTTCACCTTATAGAATTCTTTCTCTGCCTTTTTTAGATTTACATCAAACTTAGCTTTTAACGCATGTGCTTCACTCATCATAGAAGCCCATCTAGGATCATCTAATAAGTTCTTGTATTCCTCTAAAGCTCTTTTATTCGTTACATTTTGCCAACCAGGGAAGCCGTATTGTGCACGTTCTATCTTTATCAACCGATCTAGATAAGCAAAGGCTTTATCTGCTTCTTTTAACTCTGAGGCAATGATTGATATTTCTGATAAATCAGCTGCTGTTATACTGTCTGGAAATGACTTAAACGCCTTTTCATAAAGAGAAAAAGCTTGTCTTTTACTTTGCTCATCCTCGTGCTCTTCTAACAAATCATCTGCTTGATTGATCAACTTAGAGTAAGTATTCTGTCCAAAAGACACTATACTAAACATAAATGCTAGTAATACATGATATCCCTTCATAATTCTAATTATTAATAAAGCGAAAGTAAACAACACTACAATACTAAAATTGTACAAATGGAACATCTATTTCTCTAGATGCCAAAAAGTATCTTTGCTTCCTAGTTTAGTTCCTTTCTCAAAGAAGTTTTTAGGAGAATTATTAGTCATTGCCTTATAAGTCTTTATTAGATGTGACTGATCATTAAAATTAAAGCGATAAGCAATATCAGTCAATTTCTCTTCAGGAGAGGTATAGAGTTTCTGGTTCACCGTTCTTCTAAACAAATAGATATCATAAAACCTCTTTAAAGATACTCCCATATTGGCCTTAAAAACTCTATTTAGATGTTGTCTACTCACTCCTAGTCTATCTGCTAATTCTTGTACAGAGAAGTTATCCTCTTCACTAAAGATATAATCTATTGTTTGGTCTAGAAGACTATTTGAGAATGGCTTATATCTCTTCTCTAGTGCTGTATCAAGCAATGCGGTAATGACATCTGCATCAGTAGTAGCAAAGACTTCTGCTAATTCGCCTATTTCCATAAACTTATAATCAGTAATCAGATTGACAAAGTTTAAATGACGATAAAACTGCTGTATCCCTAATGGGTGAAAGACAATAACGACTCTATGTACTCTCCCCACCTGCCTCACATGAAGTATATCTTCTCTAATAGGAGTGAATATCTGATAATCATCTGCTCCTTCATTAAACGCCATCGATCCATCACTAGCTAGTTGATGAGAAGCATAAATAGAAATCGTATTATTATAATGAGGAAAGCACTGGTACTCTCTCACCTCATTATTGGGTTTTATATCTAAGTAGTAATAGTCCACATACTTCTTTACTAAAGTATTCTTAGGACTAAAGGTTTCAAAAATCTCTTTCATTACCGCTTAATTTTTTTAGTTATACATTACTTACCTCTACTCTATCCCTATTATTAAGTCCACTCGTTTAATAGTATCCCACATCTGTTCTATATCACTATCTGGCAAATTCTTATTTTAATAAATAGCCCATTCTTTTGGGTATTTACAGCGTTGCCTATAGGACTCTGATAGTCGCTTTTAGCATAATTAAACGGTACTAATTCTATTGCGTTTATAAATCTCATCTCTATAAGTTTAACTCCTTTATACGAAGGTATTATAAAACCTCTTTAGTAAACTTGATAAAGCACAATCTTTCTAAAATATTTTTAATAAGATTTGTATAGCTAAACACAATAATCGTTTTAAAGAATAAGTCCTTTTATACTACATCGTACACGCCTTATAACTAGATAAATATATCAAAAAAAAAGCTGCTACATTACAGGTAAAAACCAATATTGTCAGTAAATTGCATAAAAACAATTCATTGACAATGGAAAAGAAATTAGTAGTAATCACAGGCGCTAGCTCAGGATTCGGTATGGAACTAGCGAAAGAGTTTGCTCAAAGTGGACATCCACTTTTACTGTTAGCAAGAAGATTAGAAAAGATGGAGGCTCTAAATCTACCTAATACACTATGCAAAAGTGTAGATGTAGCTGATAAAGATGCTTTCGAAAAGGCAATTCGTGAAGCTGAGGCAATATATGGCAAGACTGACTTATTAATTAATAACGCAGGTGTAATGCTATTAGGTGATTTAGCTACTCAGGATCCTCAAGAATGGAAACAAATGCTTGATATCAATGTATTAGGTGTCATGAACGGTATGCAAGCTGTAATGGGAGATATGAAGGATAGACAAACAGGGACTATTATCAATGTATCCTCAATAGCTGGTGTATTACCCTTTCATAATCACGCTGCCTACTGTGCTAGTAAATATGCTGTAAGAGGAGTAACACAAACTGCTCGTCTAGAACTTAGTCCTTATAATGTGCGTATTATTTCTGTTGAGCCTGGAGCAGTAGCAACAGAGCTCTTAAGCCACACAACTAGTGAAGATATTAAAGAGGGCTATAAAGAGTGGATGAAATCATCTGGAGCAAACCGTATTCAAGCTATTGATGTAGCGCGTACTATCAAATTTGCTTACGACTTACCTCAGAGTGTATTATTACGAGAACTGATCATCTCAGATACAAAACAAAATGCTTAAAATAACAGAACGCTTATAGCTATAAACTATAAGCGTTTATTTTTTACTTTATATTGTGCATTGAAATCTGGAAATCACTTGGTCTGACATTAAACAATTGCTGAAAAGTATTGCTAAAAGCAGCAATACTAGAATAGCCAACATCGAAGGCTACTTCACTCACATTCTTATCTGTACTCATCAGAAGCTCCATAGCCTTAATCATTCTTACCATCTTTAAATATTGCAAAAACGAAATATCTAAATGAGTTTTAAATAACCTTGTCAACGTCCTCACACTATAGCCAAATAACTCAGCTATTCCATTTAGCGTTAATGCTTCACCTAAATTCTTTTGCATATACTCTGTGATCAACAACATTTTAGGTTCTTCTGTTGTAGGCAATTGAATAGAAAATGACTTACCTGGATGCTGCATAATGTAGTGCTTCATCGTAGATAGAAACTCATAAGCCCAAGTATCAGGTAGGATAATTCCCTTCCACTGCCTAGCATAAATCAACATCTCATACATCAAATTACTCACTGGGTAAATACCTAAACGTTCCATAAAGCGATGCTCTACATCAGTATCTTCTTCATAGAAATAGATATTTAGAATCACGACATCCGTAGTATTAGACTTGACATTGTGTATCATACCTTTAGGTATCCATACATAATGCTGAGCTGGTATATAATACTCTCTTTCTTTTGTCTTTAAATAAGCGATCCCACCAGATACCAGAAGTATCTGACTCTTGTTGTGCTTATGAGGAGGAAACCTATGTTCTAATTGCTCTCGCATGATATAGATACTATCCTTGTATTGATCTATTTCCTTTTCTGTTTGTAATAACATTTCCATAATGGCTAAAATAAGTAAAATATTGGCTAGTTATATAAAACACTTAGAATCATTCTAATCTAGTTTTGCAGTAAATAAATAGAATACATGAAACAGAACAACTTTTTATACCTAATAGTCTTTTTGCTCATAATAGGTCAAAAAGCACTACCCCAATCTATTACGGATGATAAAAACACTTTTGATTTAGACAGAATATGGGAACTTACGCAAAAGAATCATAAAAAAATAAAAGCAATACAACTAAATGAAAAAGCGCAACAAGAAAATATTAAAAATACAAAAGCAAGCCAACTTCCTACTATAAACTTACAAGGTAGTTATAGTAGACTATCAGATATGCCCCTATATGAAGATGGTTTTCTAAACAAGCCTACAACAGTTAGGATCAACTCAACCAACTATAGTTCGATGTTAGCGACAGATGTAATACTGTACAATGGACTGAGCAAAAACAGAGAGATTAAAATACAAGAAGTAGCTCTAGCCTCTATTCATTCACTACTCCAACTCTCGTTAGCTGAAGTCAAACTAGAAAGTACAAAACTCTTTTATACACTAATACGCCATACACATTATAAAGATCTTGTCGAAAAAGAGATAAAACAAGACAACAAACAACTTGCTGAGATTAACAGTCTATACAAGAATGGTACTATTCTTAAAAGTGATGTGTTGCGTTCTGAGGTGACCTTATCTAATCATCAAATGCTATTGACAGAAATAGAAAACAACATTCTGATTATCCAACAGCAACTTAATTTGCTAATGGGTCGTGATGAACTAGCCCCTCTAACACCATTGTATAAGGATTTAAAGGAAGAAATTAACTTAGAATCATCTTATGAATCTTATTTAGAAAAAGCATTACAAAACGCTTATGAACTGCAAATAGCAGATAATGACATTCAACGAAGTGAATTGGATTTAAAACAACTCCAAGCAAAAATACTTCCTAAGGTAAGTTTATTCGCTGATTACAGTTTTAACTATCCACAGAGTAAAGCATATCCTTATGCTGATGCCTTATACGGTATGGGACAGATAGGTCTTAAACTCAATATTCCTATCTCTAACTTATATCACACCAAGCATCAGAAAATAAGCCAGCAGTCCTTTATCTCAAAACAAAAAGTAGAAAGAGAACAAAAAGTAGATCAGTTAAAAAATGAGCTTAGAGCATCTTATGTAAAATATACAGAAACGTTACAAAGAATCTCTGTTGCTGAAAAGAACATCAAGCAAACTACAGAAACATTGCGCATTATCAGAAATAGTTACTTTAATCAACAGTCTTTATTGACAGACTTATTAGATGCAGAAACACAACTGTTACAAGCTCAATTCGACCTCACTACAGCAGAGATCAATGCTAAAATAGAATATTATCAAATACAAAAGGTAATCGGTAATTTATAAGTAAAAACAACTATGAGTACAAATAATAAAATAACAAAAACAGACCGTATCATTCTTAAAATAACTCAAATAATAGCGCTAGTGGCTATCGCAGGGTTAGCAGTCTATGGGATGATTTTGGGAATAGAATTTTTAAGATATGAATCAACTAATGATGCTCAAGTAGAACAATATGTAAACCCTATAAATAGCAAAGTAGGTGGCTATATCAAGACAATACACTTTGAAGAAAATCAATTGGTAAAAGCTGGAGATACACTAATCACAATTGACAACAGAGATTATAAAGCTGTTCAACAAGAAGCTAAAGCCTCTCTACAAAGTGCGCAATCTCAAATCGACATATTGGATGCAAACATCAATACACTACATACTAATGCACAAGTAACAAAAGTTCAGATAGAAGTAGCTAAAGCAAAGCTCACTAGACAGCAACAAGAGTTTAAACGATTTAAAAATCTACTTGAAGAAGAATCAACTACTCAACAGCAATTTGACAATATCAAAACAGCTCTAGATATAGCAGTATCAGAATACCAAGCTGCTCAACAAGCTTATCAAGCTGCATTGTCTAAAATAGAAGATGTAAAAGCTCAGAAACTGGCAGCTATATCTAATATAAAGTTGAGTGAAGCTACTTTAGATAAAAGCAACCTCAACTTAGGGTATACTATTATCACAGCACCTTATACTGGTCGAATAGGTAAGAAGATTATACAAGAAGGACAATTAATACAATCTGGTCAAACGATCTCTTATATCGTCAATGAAGAAAGAGGTAAATGGATCATAGCAAACTTTAAAGAAACACAAATTGGCAAGTTTAAAATAGGGCAATCTGCTAAAATAACAATAGATGCTTTTCCTGATATGGAATTTATAGGAGAGATAGAATCTATCTCACCAGCTACTGGATCTAGATATTCTTTACTACCTCCTGATAACGCTACGGGGAACTTTGTCAAAATAATTCAACGTATCCCTGTAAGAATCAAACTAAAAGATAATGTAGCTAAGATTAGCAACTTATCAGCTGGGATGAATGCCAATGTATATATCGATAAACCATGAGAAACATAAAACTACCAACTTTTAAAGAGTGGGTACCAGATTACCTTATTCGTATCACTATTTTCTTAATACTCTTTCCTGCTTTAGCGGTATTTGCTTTTTATTATAGCAATACGCTAGAGACGATGAGTTATTATGGTATCGAAGCTTCTGATGTCCAGTATTCAGTAATACTCATGTATGGCGCTTTAGTTTGTTTCTTACCACTAGATGATCGATTAGTCAAGTACTTTTCCTTAAGACAATACCTCTTACTAGGTATTGTCTTTAATACGATTACTTATATTATCTGTGCCATGACCAGAGACTTGACTATATTCTTTATCTGTCGTTTTATACAAGGAGCTGTATGTGCTTTATTCTGTAGCATCTGTCTTAATCTTATTTTTCCAAGACTTAATTCTGCTAGAGCCCGAGTGATAGGATACACTATATTCTATGGTACTTTATTAGTTTCTGTTCCGATATGTGGAATATTATGTAGCTACATACTTCAGTACTATTCATTTAATATTATGTTTTACTTACTGATTATCTTGCAGATACCGGGAGCTGTTCTATTACTCACTATTACTAATAATGTACACATTAGAGAAAAACTTCCCCTATATCAAGTAGATTGGATTAGTTACATTTACTTTACGATTATTATCTGTTCTATCGGCTATATATTCGTGTATGGACAACAATTAAACTATTTGGAACACAGTAGAATCAGACTGCTAACTAGTACAACAGTTGTAGGGTTAATCTTATTCATCTTGAGACAGCTCAGTCTTAAAAGACCTTTTATTAATCTAGCTGTTTTTAGATATAAAGATTTCTGTTTAGGTATCCTCTTGATTATGATCTATTACTTTTTTAAAGGAACGACAGGTTTTGCTTACTCTTATTTACAGACATTAGGCGTATCTTCTATTCATCTGACTAGCATTTATATCAGTAACACCTTAGGGACAATAGCGGGGTTACTAATTGTATCCAGATTATTATTAAATGATGTTGCGATTAAATACATTGTATTACTTGGTTTTGGAACTTTGTTAATCTATCACATCCAAGTCTATTTCTTATTCTCTAATACAGGTACAAGAGAAAGCTTTATACTTCCTTTTTTTATTCAAGGATTTGCTATTGCAGCTTTACACATTCCCTTAATAATTTATGCAGCTGCCTCTATACCACCAGCTATATCTAATGCTGTTTCATTCTTAGGAATTAGCTTTAGGTTTTTAAGCTTTTCTGTAACTATAGGAATTACCAATTACTTTCAATTATTTAATAAAAGTATACACTATAATAGAGCATCTGAATATATAGCATCCACTAATCCATTAAACAATGAAACACTTAAAAACATACAACAGCATGTCACATTAGATGGAAAAGATTATACCACAGGAGCTCAACTAGCCACTAAAATTTATAATAATCATATCAATACACAGATTATAACTAGAGCTTCACAAGACTACTATACTTGGGTTATTTGGGGACTAATATTTATCATCCTAATCGTCATGTTATCTTCCCCTACGAAGAAGATTCTTAGTAAGCTAAGTAAGGACTTTATACCTTATTAATACTTTTCCTTTTTCTAAGCTTTTTATACCGCGAGCCAAGTTCTCTCTAGAGAAAACTTGGCTCTTTTTATTAACTAAAAAGGATACCTTTTATAGAAAAGCCTTTATAATCGCCTTAATTTTAAACATCTTAGCTTTCAAAAAAAGAAATAAAAATGGCCATAAACAAATTGTTCACAGCCATAATCAAAATTAACTTATAAAATATACTCTTTATCAAAAGAACTTATTCACTAGGTTTCCATCTTATCATGATATAAGAAGGCTTATTAAAAGGTTCTATCACAGACTCTTGATTAACCTCAAAGCCCCACTCTTTTAAGAAGGGAACTAAAGGGTTATTCTGTAACACCTCTATCCATATAGCATCATAATTACGAGTTAAGGATAAACTCTTTTGCCATAAAGACTCTCTTACTTCTTCCTCATTATACTCAGAATTGATATAAAAAGGTTCAAGATTAATAACTTTTTTATCCTTTAATACTTCTGGTTGCATTACTTGTTTAATCATTACAAACCCTACAGGTACTTCTTTCTTAAACACTGTTAGCATTTGTGTACTTAGATTATTCAATTCTAATACAGCTTCTTTATGATTTAATTGTTGAGTTATATATTGATTTAATTGCTCTATTTCCACTGTATCCGCATACATTTCTCTTATTTGAGCTTCTCTTAATTGAAAAAGAATACCAAGCCCCTCTTCAGTTCCTATTGTGAATTTTGATATTACATCCATATTATTTCATGTTTATTTACAAACATACCCTTTTCTATCCCATTTGTTTCGATACAGTATTCTAAAAAAGCATCGGTACATCGCTATAATATAGACTCTCCGACTCTTCTTATGGCTTCTAGATTGTGTAAAGTAAGTTGTTTAGAGAATACTGCTCTAAAACAATTATCATATACATCTGTAAAGGAGAAAGTCTCTCCTGGTGTAAACTGCACTCCTTCTTCTGTACATCGCTTATAGAAAAAGTTCATATCTATATGCGCAGGTAATTGAACCCATGTACAATACCCTCCTTGTGGAAGTTGAACATGAATAGAATCAGAAAAACTATGAATTAATTGCTTCACCAACTGTAATGCTTGACGTTCTAATTGCTGACGAAAAACTCTAAGGTGCTTATCATAAGCTGAAGATTGAAGAAGCTTTATCATTACCTCTTGATTTATAGGAGATACCGAACGCCCTAGAGCGAACTTCAAGCGCTCTGCTTCAGAAAAAAACTGTCCTGCTGCTAACCATCCTAACCTAATACCTGGTGCTAACGATTTAGAAAAAGACGAATATGTCATTACCAATCCTGCTTCATCATAGTTACGAATATTACTTGGTCTACTTCCCTTAAAATAAAGACAGCCAAAAACATCATTTTCTATAATGGGTACATTGTGATATAGAGCAGTTTCATAAACCGCTTTTTTGCTCTCCTCCGTCATTAATATTCCTGTAGGGTTATGAAAGTTAGGAGTTAGTACAATCGCTTTTATATTATTAGTCGCACATACTTTTCTTAAATAATCTGTATCAAAACCATCATATGCACGAACAGGTATTTCTATTGTCTTTAGCTTCAGACTAGCAATAACTTCTAAAATAGAGAAGATACATGGGCTCTCCACTGCTATAATATCACTAGGTGAAGTAATAGAGCTTAAAGCAATATATAGTGCTTGTAATGCTCCATCAGTCACCAAAAGTTCATCTGATGATATGGAAGCTCCATGAAGTCCAGCTCTCTTCACTAACAAGTCTCTTAGCTCTTCTGCCCCATTATTAGGATAGTAACGAAGTAAAGAAGCTCCTTTTTCTCTTATTACCTCTTGCATTGTTTTGAGAACTAATTTTTGAGGAATAAAGAGGTCAGATGGACTCGCTTCATTCAGTATTGTCTGACTAGTATCACTTATTGGATTCGTTATAAGATGTATTTTCTTTCTAAAAACTGCATCGCGAGGGATAATAGGTAATTCTACTTCTAAATTTTGTTCCGCAAGACGATCAGATACAATATACCCAGAGCGAGGCACACTAGTGACCAACCCCTTAAATACAAGGTAATCATAACCACTCTGAACAGAACTTATACTTAAGTTGTATTCTTTTTTTATAGCACGAACAGAAGGTAATTTATCTCCAGGCTTTAATAATCCTTTATTTATTCCCTCTTCTATTTTATCCGTAAAAATACTATACTTATATTCCTTCATTCTCATATAATCAGTACGTAGAGATTCTTCATGACTTCACGCAATATTGTAAGTAGAATTAAAACTACTCTCTATCAAAGATACAATTATTCATTATTCTCTGATGCTATATCACGCCTATCTGTAGGTATATTTATAATCTCAATAACAGTAGCTACTTGATCTAACTTAATACCAGTTAACCCATAACCATAATAAGCTCCTGTATCTATATTATATGAGTGGCTATCTAAAGTATACTGAGGATGGTTTTGTTTTAAAGGAGTATGTCCGTGAACCTGTAGTTTATGAAGATTGACAAGTGGCTTACGAGTCCATAACACCCCATCCCAATTAGACTCATCATAAGGATTAATCGTCTCACATACTCCTGCATGTGTGACAATAAACGAAGAAGTCTCAAACTTAAGTGGTAATTTTTCTAAGTGTGGTAAAAGGTTTTGCAAATCTACATGATGCCTTTGAAAGTCTTCTAAGGTGGCTAAACCACACTGAGATGTCCATATTTCATGACGTCCATCCTTGATATACTGAATAAGTTCAGCTTCATGGTTTCCCTTAAGAACAGTTACTGATAATGTTGTATCACTTAATAAGGCTAAACACTTCTCTACGACTAACCAACTATAATTGCCCCTATCTATTAAATCTCCTACTAATATTAAATGCTCATTAGAAGAATCCCACTGCTCTAGAAGAGAACAAAACGTGTGATAACAACCGTGTATATCACCAATGATAAAATAGTTCATGCTCTTTTTATAAAACACAAACTTAAAGAATAAAAAAACTCCTACTTAGTAAAGTAGGAGTTTTTATTATTATTGTTTTGAAGCATCTAGAGAAGCTTTTCTAAACTCTTTTAAAAGTTTTTCAATAGATAAAGAAGCTTTACGTGCTCTTGTACCTGCAGCTTTATTTCCGTTTTCTAATTGTAAAGCTGAATCTTGTTGGAACGCTTCAAACTCAGCGTTGATTTTTTCGATTAATTCTTTCATGGTAATTTTTACATTTTAAATATGTATTACAAAAATAGAATATAATCTCACATATACACAGTATTTACTGACTTTTTTACCACTTTACCTCTCTCTTTTAGCACTTGATATTATTACATTATTGTATTTCAAACGGTAAATATTACCTAATCCACTCACTTTCAACACACCAAAGCTAAACGCATCGAATGTACCGTCATTACTACATTTCGCTAAAAAAGTGAACAGATATTACTCAAAACAGATCAGTTCCTATAGATTTAGTCCTTAAAACATCCTGTTTCTATACAAAAAACCGTCATTTTCCATTACTCGTAGGAATAATTACAAGCTTAAATGTAAGATAGGATAAGGCTTTCCTTGTCCGTCTGTCTCAGACCTGTTTACTGATTTGAACCCCATGTGTAAATAAAATCCAACTGCTTGTTGATTTTGTTCATTTACATCTACTTTAGTAATATGAAGTCTATCTTTAGCATAATTTAATAACAATTTACCTATTCCTTGTCCACGAAAATCATTGTGTATGAACAACATTTCTAAGTTTCCATCAGCAACACCGATAAAGCCAGTCATTCTTCCCTCTTGGTTAAGATGAACATACAACTCTACAAATTCAAAATAACTAGGTATGGTCTTTTTAAAATACTCGAAGTCTTCTCTTGCTAAAAAATCATGAATATGTATTACTGCACTTTCCCATATCTCTACTAACACTGGATATTCTTGACTCTTTACTTTTCTAATCATAATTTTAAATTTAATAGAGCAAATTTCTAAGCTTTGAGAGACAATCTACTGAACCTGGGTTAAAAAATTCGCTTGCGAATTCTACTCAGCCCTTGTGGAGTAATTCCCAAATAAGAAGCTATATCTTTTAAGGGGATATAATTAAATGTCAATCCATATTCTTCTTGCATTCTCAAATAGTATTCTTCTGAAGAATACTTGATTAGATCTATATTACGCTGTAGGAGACGATTTAAAAGCCTTGCTGTTAATTTTCCAAACATTACCTCTAATCCAGAAATAGAAGCGTATAAATCGCTTATTTGCTCTTTATTAATTCTATATACTACTGCGTCCATAACAGCTTGTACAGAAAAGTCCGCTCGCTCTTGAAGTGAAAAAGAAATATTCGACATAGAAAAAGTTCCTTCTTTACAAAACCAAAATGTTTGTTCTACACCTTTAGGATCAATAGTCCAACATCTAAATACTCCTTCATAAATAAAATAACTATACTGTTCTACCTCTCCTTCTTTTATTAGGTACTCATTCTTAGAAATAGAAATTCGTTCGAAGTATTCATCAAACAAAGCATATTGTGAAGAAGTAAATACAGACAATTCGACTTCAAACTCTTTTAATAACTTTTCTAAAAGCATATTTTACTGGTGGATTCAAGTATTAAATGCAACAGTAACCATTAGGTTTAATTTTTCTGTAA
>NZ_DAMANB010000035.1:0-19398 GCF_032073645.1 Myroides sp. | reverse complement strand
TCATCGAGTAATTCATTTTGAGTCCCCTTTTTTGATGTGTTTTGCTCTTTCATTATATATTAGGATTAAAGATTAGTAATACGTAAAAACTCACTTGCAAACTCCGATAAATTAGTAGCCTTCATAAGACTGGTATCCGCAGGAAGTAAACTTGATCTAAATACATATCTGCCTGTAGCTTCTGTTTCTTTTCTAAAGCGTTTGCTGTCTTTGATCCTCGCCTTCATAATAGGAAGTTTCAATTGTTTAATCACAGCCTCATAGTTATTATATAGCTCCGTTTTTTCTCTTCCATCCACTTGATTCCAAAAAAGCCAGAGCTGTTGTTTAATGGAGTTCTCTTTACTTTTTGGTAATTCCGCAAAAGCTTTAGTAAAACCTAACGTGCTCTCTACAACTAATCGATCTGCGATAATTGGACTAAAGATGTAATTCATTTGATTTAAGGTGGATAATACTCCTTTAGTGTTAGCTGTTCCTGGTAAATCAAAAAATACCACATCAAAAGTTTGATCTAATTCTTGCATAGTAGTCTCAGCAACTTCTAAGGCATCTTCAACCTTGCACTTGACAATCAAGTAAGCTTTTCTTTTTAATGTTTGAAACTGCCTAATAGCAATTTGTTTGTAATATTCATTTTGCATGATACTATCTTTATCACGCTCTCTCATATTAACTAAACTGTTCTGAGGAAAATCACAATCCATAACAAGAACATTATAACCTAGCCTATAATGCAAGAGACTTGCTAAGAGAATGGTTAAGGTTGATTTACCCACTCCGCCTTTTTGAGTATAAAAGCTAATTTTTAAAGGTTGTTTTACTGTTTCCATATTGTACATTTTTAATGGTTTAGGTTTTACATTATGGATAGTTGTAAGTTTTAGATCGTTTAAAACATAGCGTTTTGTTTTTACTAAGTAATACTTGATTCACTGTTTCGTTACAGTAATATTGTAAACCTTGTTTTAAATAAGCAATATTTATCAATTAACTGAGCTTATTCAAAATGATACCTCTTACTTTACAAAAACAATTTTTACTTTAAGCTTTAGCTTCTTCGTTTTTTTACAACCTTGTAAACAGGTTCTTTTAAAAAGCATAAACTGTAAAAAATGTTTTATCGTTTTCAAACTTTACTCTTTTAATTTTTTACTGAAAAATCATTTTAAAAAAGCTTTAAAGCGCTATTTAAAAGACAATTGCAAAACTTACTTTACTATCTTACGACAAAGAAAGTATATATACAGATTGAAAACTTTAAATGGAATTTTATGGTTGTACTTGGCACTTTAGTGTCAAATAGTGGGTGATTTACTAATGTGAAATCACTATATATTTTACTTTGTAAAATTGATAGATTTAGTTACCGAAAAGTAACAGCAAGTTATGTTTTGAGGCACTCGAAATTGAGATTCGAGCTTTCAAAACGACTTGCTCTTGCAGAGGGCAGGAAAACTACTCCGAAGTCGTTGTTTTTGGTTGAAATAGTAGATAGACTCAAAAAAATGAGGAGTTTACGGATTTCCGTAACATCAATAATGTTTATTCTGATATATTTGTCTAATTTACCTTTTTAATAAGGTACAATAAATAAAATTTAATTTTATAATGAAAATAAGTTTTCTAAAAGCTTTTAATGGAGATTCAATATGGATTTCTTTTCTTGAAAAGGATATACCGAAAAATATTCTTATTGACGGAGGTGTTGGGAACACTTACAAAAATAAATCAAACGTAAAGGGTGATCTGTATAAAATAATTGAAAAGATTCGAGTAGACAGACAATTCATAGACCTTCTTATTTTAACCCATTTTGATGATGATCATATTGGCGGAATTTTGCGATGGCTAAATAAAGACAAAGAAGCATCTAAACTTATTAAAAAAGTTTGGTTTAACTCAGGAAAAGAAATAGCTAAGAAGTTTGAAAGTGATGAAAGTGAAGATTTAGATATTGAAATAGTTGACGGAGCAGACGATTTTCACACAAGTCCCAAACAAGGAATTAAGTTTGAAAAATATCTTAGAGATAATAATTTATGGGAGGGTGAAATTATTGAGCAAGGTTCAGAGTATGATTTATTTGGTTTGAAATTTAAAATTTTATCACCAAACAACGAGAAACTAGATAAGCTGTTAAAATTATATGAGAAACAAAAGGATTATTTTACTAGTGGTGATGAATTTGATTTCCAAACATCTTTAAAAGATTTTATTGAAGAAGAAAATCAGCCCAATTTTCAATTCAAAGAAGATACAAGTGTTGCAAATGGAAGTTCTATCGCTTTTATAATGGAATACGAAGACAAAAATTACATTTTCTTAGCTGATGCCCATCCTTCTGTAATAATCGAAGGACTGAATATTTTCGGCTACAATAAGGAAAATCCTTTAAATGTTGAATTTATGAAAGTATCACATCACGGAAGTATGTATAATACTAACAAAGAACTTTTGGAAATTGTAAAAACCGATAATTACCTAATAAGTTCAAATGCAACAAAACATGGACTACCAAATAAAAGAACAATAGCTAGAATTATCAATAATAATACAAATACTGTAATACACTTTAATTACGATTTAACTGATAGAGTTTTCTTAAAAGAAGATTGGAATGACTTCTTAATATTTAAAACTAAAGTAACTAATGAATTTACTTATTAATGGACGAAAATGATTTAAAAAGATATACAGTTATTTTAGGCGGTGGTAGTGGAATATTATTTCAACCTTTGGATGAAACAATAACTTATATACTTACTGCTAAACATGTTTTATATAAGGATGTAAAAGATGGAAGAGGTCAAAAGATTGGTGAAGAATTGATTGAGAAAATTAACTTTAGTTATTCTAATGATCAAAGTACTTCTATAGAATTTGAAATTAAAAAAGATGAAAATTATTTTGAACATGATGTAGCTGATGCGGCAATATTAGTATTAAAAGAAAATTTAGGCTTTAATCAAATTTTTGTTGATGAGAGAGCAACTGGCTTTGATGGTTTTAGTTTAACAGGATATCCTGCAATTAAACGTTTAGCGAATGATAAGTACGATAGACAAGTTATTAATACTTTAATAAGTTCTAATACGGATTTGATATCGTTAAGGCTTTTTATTGATCATTTAGATCATAGTCAAATTACGGGATTCTCTGGAGGTGGAATCATTAAAACTAATGGAGATAGTTTATTACTTGTAGGAATTCAAAGTAAAACACCAATAGGTGATTGTCATGGAGAAATACAAGTTGTACCAATAAAAAGATTTGAAGAGATAGTTGATGTTTATGATTTATCAAAATTAGTACCTAGTTATTTATCAAATATTGAACTCCTGATAAATTCAATAATTGGTTATAATGAAACTCTACCTGCATTAAAACCTAAATTACAAATTGCAATTAGAAAACAGTTTGAACAAGTTAGATGCGCATTGAATAGTATTTATTCAAGTAATTATGTAAAAAAGTTATCAACTTCGGTAACAGGAATAAAAAGTAAGCGTTTTTGGACTTCATTTCTTGAATATGCCTTAATAATTAGTCTTCTCGAAGTAGATGGAGTAGATGAAGATGTATTGTCTAAAATGAACTTAACTAAGAAATTTATATTCTCTGACTCTTCTAAAGATATCTATGATTTGTATAGCGAGGTGCTATTATTTGCTTCTGAAAACATCAGTGATAATTGTCAAGTTTTGTTAGCAACTAATCAAATTCCAAACTCTCCTAATAGAAGAAGAATGCTAGCTAGTGAAGTCAATCTTGACGTAAGTAATGTAATAGATATAGAAACTATTGACAGGGTTCAAACAAGCTCTAAAATAAAGGAAATAATACACCTAAAAGCGATTGAGTTTGACTGTATTAATTCAAATGAAAATACTTTGAACCAATTCTCAATACAACAATTTGAAGATATTTTAACGGAAATAAAGCGTCTTGTATATGAATTTTTTAACAATTGAAATAAGTAACCCAGATTTTGAAATTGAAAATTGCAAAATCTATCACTATAGAAATGAGGATGACTTCAGAATAAATGTATTCTTTCTGAAAGCTAACAGTGATATAATAGATAAGAATTGGAAACGATTTTCAAATATAGTTGCTGCCAATTATCAAACTTCAGAATATATGTCGAATAAAGAGTTTGATCGATGGAATTTCTATATCGTTTACATGTCAAAAGACAAAGTCTCTAAAGAGCTACAGAACAAAATTGAGAATGATAAATTTTCAAGTAGAAAGATTGTTGAAGATTCTTACAACAATGTATTTAATGATGATGAGGCAAATCGTTTAATAATAAAACATATTACCAATGCAGATTTAAAAGAAATCGTTGAAGAAACTCTAGAGGTTGCTATCTCAGAATACATTCCTAAAAATGGAAATCTGTGGAAATTATTATTAGATGAAGAAAAACTTATTGGTGACAGGAAAGCTCAAGAAGCATTCGTAAAAAAAATAAATACATTATGAAAATTAAGAGTGTAAAAATTACTGGTTTCAGAGCATTCGAAAAAGAAGAAGATGCTACTTTTGATTTTACAAAAGGTAATGAAATAATGAATTTCGCTTCCATATATGCCCCAAATGGTTTTGGTAAAACATCTTTCTATGATGCTGTTGAATGGGGAATTACTCATAAAATTCAACGTTTCGATAGGATGGTTGATTTTGAAAGAATACGAAAAGAAAATGTGGCTCCTTTATTATTAAATAAAGCGTCTAAATCTGGTCAAGTTTTAGTAGAAACCAATTTAAAACCTTTCGAAAATGTCATTAATAAACGTAAAAAATATGATTATAAAGCAATAGCTGAAAATGAATATTTTCAAAAACAATTTTTATCACAAGATTTAATTGATGCTTTTCTTAAGGAGGAAAAAGCTGATAAACGTTATGAAGCCTTCTTAGAAATTGACGAGAATTTAAAAAAATATGATTCAGCATATAAGAAGATAATCCGTCTATTAGAATATATAAAAGATGAAAGAAAAAATTTAGTTGATAAGAAAAGTAAAGAAGAAGCCAAATACCAAACTGAAATTGATTTTGAACAAGAATTTAAAAAGTTTGATGAAATTAATACTATAATTGCTTCGCTTAACAAAGAAGATGAAAACATAAATCTTATTGATCAAAATACATTCAATCAAACTTCTTATGATAATATATCTAGGAATATTGATGTTCGATTGTTATCTCTGGAAGAAGAATTAACTAAGGTTAAATTACGTATCAATACAATAATATTAGCGAGAGATGGGGATAAATCTGAAGATAGTAAATTAAATGGTGGAGTTTTATCTTACTTTGAAAATAGAAGTAAAATTTTAAATTTAGATAAGCAAATTCAAGAATTAAATAAGATAATAAAATGGTTTGAGGAACAAGAAAAGATGAATAGTGAAGCCAGTGTTATTGATGCAAATTTAAAAATTCAGCAAAATAAATTGGCTAAAGCTCTTAATATTGAAAATCAGTTTGAAACATTTCTTAATATACAAAAAGAGATAGATAGTTTACAGAAGAATATTACAGATTTTAAAGATGAACTACTTCGCATTGAACGTGAGAAACTTAATACTGAAAAGAATAAAAATGAAGCAATTATAAAATTTAATGAATTAAAGAGTTCTCTTGAGAATAATCGTTCTAAACTAAATAATATACCTATTCAACAAAAACAGTTAGAGTCAACTTCTAAGATTATTGTTGATTTACAAAAAACTATCAATGATTTATCAACATCAATTAATATAGAAGAGAAGAAATACAATGATTTAAAGATAATTTTAGACGAATTTGGCTATTACGAACATAAGATCAACGATGATATTGAACTTTTGTTGGAATTTAAATTATTTGGCGAACATAAGATGTTAGTTACTCATTACATAAACGAGAAACAAAATCTAGAGCATTTAAAAAAGGATATTCAAGAAATTCAATTTAAAATAGATAATCAAAACCAGTTACATAAAGAGCTAAATGATTTTATTAAATCAGGACTAGAATTGGTAAACAAATCGCAAAGTTCAGATTGTCCTTTATGTAATCACAATTATGACACATTTGAAAAACTATCTGAGAATATCTTATCTAATAAGTTGCTAAATAGTCAGTTGAAAATATACCTAGAAAAAAAGGTTGAGACAGAGTCAAAAATAAGTAAGTTAGTATTACAGCTTTCTATTGATAAAGAAAACATCGAAAAGCTTTTTTCTTCAATCAAACAGCCTTATTTATCGGATTATAGAAATGTAAAAAATGTAATAGATAAATTAAGTTTAGAGAGAAAGATTAATTCTGAGAAATTGAATAATTACCAATCGATCTTAAGCGACATTATTTTATTATTAGGAGATTCCAAGACATTTGAAGAATTATTAGTAATAATACAAAATGATATATTAAAAACAGACAACCAAATATTAGAGGTATCTGGTAAAATGAAAAAAAATGATGAAACATTATTAGAGAAAGAAGCTTTAATTAAATCAACTAAAGAAAAAATAGAAATTTCTGAACAAAACCTTTTAAAACATCAATATTCAAATGAGTATAAGGTAGTTCGAGAGTATTTTATTGAGGAATTGAACTCTAATAATATTGAGAAATCAATATTATTAGATCGCATATCTAATATTCACAAGACTCTAAACAATTTAATAAACAAAAAAACAAGTATAAATAAATATTTAGAAGAGTTACAATTACAACTATCTAATCACACTTTAGGTAAGGATGAATACATCAAAAAAAATCACCAAGTAAATGATGCTAAAAGTTCAATATTGAGGATTTATGAAAGTTACGAAAATTATATTCAATCAGATTTTAATATAATCCTAAGGGATAAAGAGAAATCTCAAATCGAAAAAGCATTTATAGATTTAGTAAGCAGACAGAAGCAAATAGAGAATCAAACTGAAACGAAAATTGAAAAATACAAAATAGTTCGAATCTTAAATGATGCTTGTATCAAGGCAACTGAATCTAAAAAGATAAAGGATGAAATTAAAGAAATAACTATTAGCTTACAAAATTTAGGTAGTTCTGAAGAAGTTTTGAATGAAGAAAAAGAAAATCTAAAATTCTACCTGAAAGGTACGATTGAAGCCTATTTCTATACACCTTTAATTAATGCTATTTATAGAAAAATAGATCCTCATCCAGATTATAAGTCTATTGAATTTGAGTGTGATTTTGGAGAAAATAAACCTCGATTACAAATCTATACGAAAGATAGTAAAGGCATAAAAAGTATCCCCTCATTATATTTCAGTACTGCACAGGTGAATATTCTTAGCTTGAGTATATTCTTGGCAAGAGCTTTAAAAACAACAGATGATAAAGGTAATTCTGTAGATTGCATTTTTATTGATGACCCTATTCAATCGATGGATAGTATAAATATTTTATCATTTATAGATTTGTTTAGAGGTATTACTTTGTCTCTAGATAAACAATTAATAGTGTCGACTCATGAAGAGAACTTTCATCTCCTATTGAAGAAAAAAATACCTGATGAACTTTTTAAATCAACGTTTATAGAGTTTGAGACTTTTGGAAAATTAAAACCTGTTTAGAAAGAACTAGCAGTTTTTTATTCACCTAATATTTATATAGTTATAGGCATTATTAAATTTATTGTTTATTTTTACAGTAATAATTTGAAATATTCTAATCATAGTTAAAAACTTTCGTAATAAGGTGCTTACGACAATTCAAAAAAGTGAACATCCCTATTTATAAAGCATACGAAGTAAAAGAGGCTAACCCTCTTTCTCCACAACATAATTAGAATAATTACCTTATAAAGGTTTCAAAACAAAACAAAAGCCTGTAAATTTAATGAGTTTACAGGCTTTTATATTTGACTTAGATAGTTATTTGTTTTAAAAGTGCTCATAATATGAATATCTAATTAGGTGCGCTGTCTCAGAAAGATCTTTTTTTTCTTCTTTTGATCCTTTTCTCAAAACTCAACTCTTCATAATCTATCTCTTGGTTATTGTTTAAAAGATTAAACAATGATAAAAACTCATCATTATTAAAATTGGTAGTATCAGAATATAAATGCTCAAACATTGGATGTAACTCGTCTGATTCATTAGTATTAGCCTGTTGAGAAGGTATTAAAATTGAACGAGGATAATCTTCTATACTACTCCATTTTTGATTCAGTGTATTAGCAGATAACTCTTTACTTAAATCAGAGCCTTTATAGACACTTTTTAAGTTATGGTCGATAAATGGGTATTCCGGTCTAAACTGAACAGGTAATTCCGGTCTAAACTGAACAGGTGATTCCGGTCTAAACTGAACAGGTGATTCCGGTGCAAACTGAACAGATGATTCCGGTGCAAACTGAACAGTTCTGAGCTTAGTTTTTTAGTGTAAATTGTGATTAAAAATCACAAAGTTATGGCTAATAAACCTATCTCAACGACCATGATAAAAAGTATCATTAAGATGAAAATCAAAGAAATTTCTAATTCTAGAATCGCATCTAGTTTAGGAATTTCAAGAACTACATTGATTAAATATGTAGATAATATCTGTAAATCAGGGCTTAGTTTTGGTGAATTAGACAAATTAAGTGAAAAAGATTTAGCAGATTTATTCCATACTCCTAATCTGCTGACAGAAATCAAAAACGATAAGGTTACTACAGATCTACTAGAGTATTTTCCCTATGTAGATAGAATGTTACCACAAGTAGGTTTTACAAGGTTAATACTATGGGAGCAATACAAAGAGAAATACCCTGAAGGGGTCCAATATAGTAGGTTTTGTGAGGCTTATAGTAATTGGTGTGCTCAAGGAAAAGGTTATGTACCTATTGAGCATAAAGCAGGTGAAAAGCTATTCATTGACTATGCTGGCAAAAAATTAGAAATTGTATGCCCACAAACAGGAAATATTAGTAAAGTAGAAGTTTTTGTAGCCACTCTAGGCGCTAGTCAATATACTTATGTAGAGGCTTGTGCAAGTCAAAAAGCCCCTGATTTTATAAAAAGTATTGAAAATGCATTACACTATTTTGGTGGTGTACCTAATTGTATTGTACCAGATAACCTAAAGTCAGCAGTAATTAAACCACACCGTATTGAACCGGAATTAAATCAGCAACTATTAAAATTTGCCATGCATTATGATACCACTATAATGCCTGCTAGGGTTAGAAAACCTAAGGACAAATCTCCAGTGGAAATGGCAGTTAATATTACCTATAGCCGAATCTACACCAAACTACATGGTCAGATATTTTTCAGTATAAATCAGCTAAACACAGCTATTAAAAAACTTTTAAAGCCTTACAATGACTATCCTTTTCAGAAGAAACAAAGCAGCCGAACAGAGATGTTCTTGGATTTTGAAAAACAAGCTCTTAAAGCTTTACCAATCGATTTATATCCAATTAAAACTTATAAAACAGCTACTGTATTAAAAAACTATCACGTTGATTTTAGAGAGGACAAACACCACTACAGTGTTCCATATCAGTACTTAGGAAAGAAAGTAACTCTTATTGTAGATCAAAATATTGTTGAAATCTATCATAACTATCAACGCATTGCTGTTCATCCTCGTAATAGGAGAACTAGTGGATACTCAACCTTAAAGGAGCATTTACCGCCAAAAAGTCAATATAATGCAGGTTGGAGTGAAGAGTATTTTATTAGTTGGGCCAATAAAATAGGCCCTGAAACAAAAGCTTTTATTGGGAAAATACTGCACAAACAAACCTTTGTAGAACAGAGCTTTAAATCATGTATAGCTGTTTTGTCCTTTGCTAGTAAAGTAGGAAATTCTAGACTAAACTTAGCTTGTAAACGAGCGTTAGCTTATGAACATATAAGCTATAAGGCTATTGAAAATATTTTAAAAAACGGATTAGATCAACAGGAATTAGAACAAAACTTACAAGCTATACCCCAACATGAGAATATCAGAGGGAATAATTATTTTAACTAAATCTTTATGTTTATGAATGTTAATGCAACAATTGAAAAAATGCAAAAACTTAGGCTTAATGGTATGAAAAGAGCCTATGAATCATCCTTAGAAACTAAAGCTATAGACTCTTTTACCAATGACGAGTTTATAGCCTGGTTAGTTGAGGCAGAAGATAACCAAAGAAATAATGATAAGACTCAGCGGCTTATAAAAAATGCTAGATTCCACTATCAAGCTAGTTTACAAGAGGTAAAGTTTACTGCTGAGAGAAACTTAGATAAAAATACTTTTATAAGATTATCTGATTGTAGTTTTATTGATCGAAATCAAAATATCATTATTACTGGTTGTACTGGAACAGGGAAAAGCTACTTAGCTACTGCACTAGGCTTCCAAAGCTGTGTAGCTGGTTATAAAGTAAAATACTACAATTTAGGTAAATTATTACATCGTTTGGCTATGACTAAAGCTGATGGTAGTTATTTAAAAGAATTGCTAAAATTAAGCGTCACTGATGTACTTATTTTAGATGATTTTGGATTACAACCCATTACTGGTGATAAGCAACTTATACTAATGGATATTATTGAGGATCGTAATCATCATAAAACAACTATCTTTTGCTCACAATTACCTGTAAAAGCATGGCATGATTTATTTTCAGAAAAAACAATTGCAGATGCGTTTTTAGATAGAATAATTCACTCTGCTATTCGCTTTGAATTAGAAGGAGAATCTCTCAGAAAAATAATCAAAAAATAATAACTCTTTTTAGCTATATTTATACTACTAAAAAACAAGGCGAAGAACTGTCCACTTTCACACTGGAATACACTGTTCACTTTCACACCGGAATAGGCTGTTCACTTTCAGTGGAATATTCAACTAAAGAATACTTTATTCTATTTAATGTATTACAGATAGTAGGCTGTATAGTACTGTATAATGTACAAGCGCTATGCATTGTTTTTCCTGTTCGCTTTTTACAAGGAATGTTATTTGCTAGTACAGTTAATCTATCTATTTCTACATTATATGTCCGTTTAGATAGTTCTAAAGCTAGGGAGATTAGCTTCTCGTGCTTCTACGGTATTTTGATTTGTGCAACACCCTTTAATCAATTAATTACTTCAGATTTAGTTGATCAGTACGATTATTCCTTTTTGTATAAGATAGCTTCTTTTTCTTTTATACCAGGGTTAATATTAATTATGCTGACTATGCGCTTTGTACGTCTCCAGCGTAAGTTGCCATTGTATAGCTTAGATTGGGAGAGCTTTGTGTTATTTGCTGTAGTGGTAGTACTGTTCGGATATCTTACTATTTATGGGCAACAGTATTATTGGTTTGCTGATCGCGATATTCGTTTAATAGGATTGACGATCTTGATTACCTTATTCTTCTTTGTATGGAGACAAAAGCATCTGAAGAGACCTTATATTAATTGGCATGTATGGAAGTACCGCAACTTTAAGATAGGGTTATTCTTATTGTTTATTCTTTATATCTGTCGTTTTGCATCAGGGATTACAAATACACATTTTATTAACTCACTTCATTTAGACCCGAGACACCTTTCTTATCTAAATAGCTTTAATCTAATAGGACTTGTGACAGGAGTGATACTTGCATGTGTTTGGTTGATTAATCGTCGCCCTATGCGCTTTATATGGAGTCTAGGATTTATTGCGCTGTTTTTGTTTCACGTGGGGATGTATATGCAGTTTGCCCCTAGTGCTAATCCAGATGATTATTATCTTCTTTTGTTTTGTCAAGGTTTAGGAGTAGGAGTGTTAATGGTGCCTATTATAGTTTATTGTGTTACTTCAGTACCTGTATCACTTAGTGCTTCTGCAGCAGCTGTATGTTTAGGTGTACGCTACTTTGGTTATACATGTAGTATAGCGATTATGAATTATTATAGTTTGTACAGTTCTAATCGTCATTTAAGTCGTTTCTCAGATTATTTAAATATAGCTAATCCTATACTAGAGACTAAGCTTACTCAGAATACTATGAAGTTAAAAAGTAGAGGTATGCCCAGTTCTATAGCTGAGAAAGCAAGTGAAAAGATAATGTTATCTGATCTTAGCAAACAAATTGGGTATTTCGGTCAGACCGTGCCACTCATTTCGGTCAAATGGTGCCACTTTGAAAAGTCTTACAATAATACAAAAAAAGTTACATCAAACTTTAAAAGTTTGTCTTTCTCATGGAATCACCGTTAAGTTCAATTCTATGAGAAGAGTTTACGATACGATCTAAAACTGCGTCGGCTATAGTGTTTTCTCCAATTAGAGGATACCATGCAGATACTGGTATTTGAGAAGATAAAATGATTGATGCTCGATTATATCTTTGATCAACGATATCAAAGAGTACTTCTCTAATAAGATTATCAAAGGGTTGTAATCCAAAATCATCAAGAATAAGTAAGTCACATTTGAGTACTCTCTTCATTTCCCTTTGGTAAGTACCATCTATTTTACTTGATTTAAGTAAGTTAAAAAGATTAGCTGTATTAAAATACAGTACTTTATGTTCCATTAAACAAGCTTGATATCCTAGTGCTTGTGCTAAATAACTCTTACCAACACCACTGGCTCCAGTTATAATAATGTTCTGTTTTTTAAGCATAAAATCTAATGTTGCTAATCGACTAAACATATTCTTATCTAAGTCTCTATGATGGGTGTAGTTGATATCGGCTATACTAGCATTTTGCCTAAAATTAGCTTGTTTGATTAGTCTTTCTACTTTTCTATTCTGTCTGTTTTCATATTCGTGATCAGTTAATAATGCAATGTATTCATCTATAGTAAAGGATGTTGTAGTATTGTCCTTTAGGTGTCTGCTGTGCAGTGTCGCCATATCGTTTAATCGCATAGCTTTTAGTTTTTCGATTGTTTGATTGTTATCCATATAATTGATTATTAATGTTTATTGATAAGAAGAAGCTCCTCTGATGTTATTATGCGAAGGGATGTGAGGAGTATCGGCATTGAGTTCTTGTATAGTTTCTTGGTTTAGATCCATCTTGTTTTTAAGGATGTTTTTGATATGGTGATAAGTAGCTATATTCTCTTTTAAAGCAAGTTCACAAGCTTTGTCAAGTCTATGTGAACCGTAACCTCGATGTAGTTGTATAATCCCTAAAACTCGTTTATAACCTATCTCTGGATACTCAACATTATCCAGTGTTTTTTCAACACACTTAACCACATTCTCACCAAGTGTTTTAGCTTGCTTTTTAAAGTATTCTGGGCTCCAACTCGAGTAAAACTGATGTGTACTAGATAAGTGCTCTTTCTCAGTGGTATATACTCCTTTTGCAAAACTTCTTTTATGTGATGCTATACGCAAATGATTGTAATAAACTTCTACCGTAGTATTGGTGTAATGAATAGTGGTTTGATGTCCTATATAGCGATATGGGACACTGTAGTAGCTCTTATCAGGAGAAAAATATACATAGCCTATCTTTTGAACTTTAGCTCTTGTATAATCCTTGATTTGATAATTACTACTTGGTAAAGGTTTAAGGTATTGTCTTTCTATAGATTGATAAAGTTCTATACGACTTGCTTCTTTGCGTTGAAAAAGAAGATGATTATAATGAGTTAGTCTATTTTGTATCTCTTGGTTTAGTTCTTCTAAGCTAAAGAATGTCATTTCCCTAATGGGATAAGATATTCTTTGATATACTAGATGAACTGCATTTTCTACAAGAGCTTTATCTTGTGGAGAGTAGGCTCTAGTAGGGTTTATGACACATCCGTAATGCGAAGCAAAATCTTTAAAGCTTCTATTTATTTCTGCTTCGTACTTACTAGAACGTGATACAGCGGATTTTAGATTGTCTGATACAATAGCTGAAGGGACTCCTCCATAAAAACTAAGTGCATTAACACAACACATTATTAAATCTTCTTTTTTCTGGCTTTTGCAGACTTGTACATAAGTGTACTGGCTATGAGGTAAAATAGCCACAAATACTTCTACAGGTGTTATTTCACCAGTACTTTTATCAACATAAGAGAGCTTCTTACCTGCAAAGTCAATATACATTTCTTTACCAGGTTTATGTTCTAATTTCATAGAACCTTTTATCTCTTTATACTTTCGATTATAGTGTTCCATAAACTGAGTATAGCTATAAGGGTTTACTACTGTATCAGCGTATTGACTATAATGATATAAAAAGGTAAAACCTGGATGATTACGAGCTTTATTAACTGTTTCAAAATACAACATAAGCTCATTATGACGTTGTGTATCAACAGTTGTATAACTTGAAAAAAGCTCTGATAATTCAGATATTTCAAACGATAACAATTGCTCTAATGAATAATCACTAGCAGCAAATAATTGCATATAGGTATTAATGGTGTTGCGGGAAATACCCAACGTATTGGCTATTTTTCGGTTGCTATAGCCATCTAAATGCAAGGTAATAATTTGTTTTAAGTCCATTGGATCAAGTTTATTAGCCATCTCTTATCGTTTTATAAACAACAAGATAGATGTAATTAACTTTCCAAAGTGGCGCGGTTTGAACCGAAATAACTTAACGAGTTATTTTAAGTGGCACAAATCAAACCGGAAATTGGCACCATTCGAAACGGAATAGTGGCACGGTTTGACCGAAATAGGTGGCACAAGTACTCCGAAATCACTGGCACTAATCGAAACGTAATATCCACAAATAGAGTTGAGGTATGCAATGGATTATTTCGAGATACTTAGTTTACTTTTATTAGTGATTATAATCTTAGTACTCTTCACGCCTTATTTAAGTAAAACATGGGTTTACTTAAAATCAAAAAGTGTTTCACCCTTTTAGTTTTATATTTTTTTTCAAAAAAGTAGGAGAGTCGTCTAGTACTCTTCTGCTTTTTAGTTATGGTCAAAAAAAAAATCCTAAGCGTTAACTTAGGATTTTTTTGTACTCCCGAAGGGACAAATATCGAACAATTTTATTGAAGATGTCGAACGTTTTCAGGAATTATTTCAGGAATGAGATTAAATGTAAAAACCTACATCTTGATTTAGGATGTAGGTTTTTTATTTAAGTTTATAATTGGAGAAAGAGGGTTAGCCTCTTTTAATTTGTATGCTTTATAAATAGGGATGTTCACTTTTTAAATTGCGGTTAGCACCTTATTCGGAAAGTTATAAACTATGATTGAAATTGTTTTAATACTGATATAAAGAAAAAATAATTTATCTTATCTTATCTGTCCTGTTTAGTATAAGCCTTTTTCACAGTTTGTTTATTAGGTCTTTAAAATACCCATAATCTTTGTCTATTAATATTCGTCTGTCAAGATAGCAATTGAATTTTTCGCAAGAGGTTTCGGGTAATAATGTACAACTGAAACAAGCTGAAAGATTCAAGTTTGCTACACCTTGTCCGTGTGTGTGGTAACAAATTGGGTCTGTTGCACAATCAATTGCGCGAATCATTGAAGATTCAATTAGTTTTCCAATTTTATTGTCATCACAAATTGATGTTATTCCACCATAACTTCCTTCTGAACCCGCAATTGTGTATATCAAAACTCCATTCATTTCAAGCTCTTCGTCAATGTAAAGTCGTTCTTGAATGGAAGTTGATGGATAACCACACAAATACTCTAATTCTTTGATGATTAAATGTGAAAAAGTATGTATTAAAACATATTTCGGATTTAACTCAAAATCTTCATTAAAGTTGGATTCAAAATGTTTTTGATTTCCGATAAGAATTTCAATTCGCTCTTTTATTTTAGAATAGTTTTTAATCCAATCATTTAGAACTTCATTGTTAAACTCAAAGAAAATTCCTTCTCCAAAACTTTCAATTGCTGGTAAGTACTTTGTTGTTTTTCCAAAAGTTGAAGTAAACTTTTTTACAATACTTTCTTTTGTTATTTTTTCAGTATCTTCATCTTCCAAAATCAAACTTGATGAAAGAGGTTCTTGTCGTGTAAAAGAAGTTTGAACAGAAGTGATTTTTATTTTATCCATTTTGAAAATAGACTTTATCAAATCATTTTGAAAAAACGAATTGTCAATTTTGTTGAAAATGAGTTTGTCTTCAACTCTTTCGCTGTCTTTTTCTGTAATGAATTTGTACTCATCAAATCTGTATTGATTTTCAGTTTTGGCAATTTCAAGTTCTCGTTCGCTAAAATTGTTGTCAATCAATTTTTGAATAATTGTAGCATCAATTTCTATGTTTTTGTAGCGTTTTAAATTTCTTGAAATTGTTTGTGAATTGCTTCCGTCTTCGTGTTCTTCTCTAATTAAATTGAGTGAATGTTCATTTAACTCGTCATTTGCAGGAATGTAAATACTTGACAAAATATTTGGATAATAAACGCTATTACTTGAACGTATAACAGGTTTAAACAAAATATCTGTTTCTTTTGTATTGGGTAATAATTCTTGAATTTTCACTCTTAAATTGAACAAACCTGAAAGCGTTGTAAAGTTTAATTGCTCTCCGTTTTTTCTTTTTGCAATTATCCAAATACCTTTTAAATCGTCTAACTTGTCAGAAGTTATATATTCAAAAATTGCATCTTCTGGAACTTGAATATTGCCAAGTGTAATAATACCTTCTTCGCTTACAGTTTCAGTAGATTCTTTTTTATCGTCTTTTTTCTTGTTTAAAAACATTGCCCATTTATCCCAAGGAATATCAGCAATTTCTCCATTAGGAGATGTTAAAACAAAACGAACTTGTTCTAAATCATAGAATTTTCTTTTCTTTTCTCGGTTTTGAACATAACAACTATAACATTTTGGCGGATATAAATTTTCTTTGTGTTCCGAATTAACGTTATTTTCCCAATTATTTTTCCAATGGTCAATTCTATCAAAACGATTACAATTATTACAATAAAACCATTCGGGAAAATATTTTGCAGATAAAAAGGCGAATTGATTCTCGGGCTTAAAACCTTGCTTTAATTCATTAACAGGGATTTTTACTAAGTGTTCCAATTGTTGAAAATATCTGCTCAAACGGTTTTTGAAGCGTTTATCAAAGATAAAATTATGTTCTTCAAATTTTCCATTTATCTTATCGAAAAAGGGCCATTCATTAAAATTATCAATCAATATAGAACCATCTCTTGTTTCTATAATAGAACCAACACCACCATAAGAACTAATGGCTTTTCTTGTTTGTATTTGCTCAAATTGTCCCATTACTTATTTATTATTTTTACAATGCTATTAGTATCTATTTCTCGCATTGACATCATTAAACTCCAATCATCTAAATCGGACATTTTTTTGATCAGAACTTTATAAGTTAAATCACCTTCTTTTGTTGTCCATTTTTCAGATAAAACTTCCAATTTTTCCAAAGCATAATCAAGTTGTTTTTTATTTTTGATACGTTCAGAAATAAATATTTTAAGTTCCTTGTAATTTCCTGTAAAATCTTTTGCTCGTTTGTCTGGATATAATCCTTGCTTGTGTCGGACAAAACAAACCAATAAACTTGCTAAAACTTTGTCTAATGCAATTTCGGTAAATGGTGTAACACTTAAAGGTTCAACGAATTTGTAATAAGCATTGTTGAACGGAACGTAATTTTCAAAATACGATTTATCTCTTGAACGATTAGCATCCAATAAATTGATTACAATTCCTTTGTCTTTTCGTCCAACACGACTAGATGCTTGAATGTATTCAGCAACATTTTTAGGTTGTCCGTTCATTAACATCACATTTAGTCGCTCAATGTCAATACCAACCGAAAACATATTTGAAGCCAAAACTAAATCTACCGAATTCTGAACGAAAGCGTAACCGTCTTTTGCGACCAAACTAAACGGCATTTCTAACTCGTTTAAGAGCTTTTTGATAGAATTACTTTCAATTCTACTTGTCAATTCTTTTGTTCTTCCTGCAAGTCCGAAATAATTAAAACCATACACTTTTTTTGACAGTTGATAGCGATTGTGTAAGAGTTTCAAGAAGTCTGAAATTTCTGCAGGAACTTTATTGTAAATCTTTCCAACATCACGTAAACTATTGTAGAATGAAACAATCGTCCAAAAATTATCTTCTCTGCTAATTGCTTCTTCTTGCGTTAAACTTTCTTTTACTCTGTAATACTTGAACAATTCAATTCTTGCCAAAAGCAAATTTCCTAAAATACGTATTTGCGAATTTAAAGCTGTTTTTCCTGTTGGCATAAAACCAATATGTTTTCGTTTGCTTTCAGTTGAAACATAAGAAAAGAAATTATCATCATAAGTTACTCCCATTGGTGGAAAAACATTCAATTCTCTATTTCCATAGAGCATTGCAACTTGTTGTTCGGTGTTTCTTGTTGTTGCTGTTGAAGTAATGATTTTTGGCTTTCTTTTTCCTTTTGTAGCGAGTAATTCAACGATTGATTCATACAAACCTGTGATTGAACCCAAAGGACCACTTAACAAGTGTAATTCATCTTGAATAATTAAATCAGGGGGTGATTTTTTATCGTCTAATGAATTGAAAAGATGATGTCCTTCTTCTCTGTGTGAGAGCATCGCAAATTTATCAACTGTTGCGAAAAGCAATGTTGGTGGATTTTGATAAATTTTATCGTCCACAAAATAAATTGGTAATTCTAGATTAAAAGCACATTCTGAATTTAAGCAATTGGTCGAGAAAATATTGTTTGTTGCTTTGTAACCCAAATCAAATTTTCCTAAACTATTTTGCGACACTAAATTACAACCGCACCACGAACAACTTGTAATTGGAAAAGTATTTGCTTTACGATAATCTCCTACTTTTTTGTTATTCAGTTTTGTTATTTCGTCAAATGTTTTTTTGAATATTGTTTGAGCATCTTTATATGAATTTGGTGTTGTAGAAGCTCCAACCCACATTCCAATTGAAATTTTGTTTTCTCCAAAAAAGTATTCTTCGTTTGGTTTAAAAAATCTTCTCAAAAAGTCTAACGAAAGAATCAATTTTGTTGCACGTTCAAATTGTTGTGCAGTCAGCAAACGCAATGTATAACGCATAATCACAGAAACTCCGTCCGAATCTTTTCCGTATAAAATTCTTCTGCTAATTATCGTGAATGCTGTAATTGCTAAATACGCTTCTGTTTTACCGCCACCTGTCGGAAACCAAAGCAAATCAACAACGTTGTTTCTGTCGTCAGAATTTTCGTTGATTATTGATTCAAGATTCAACAAGAAAAACGCTAATTGAAAAGGTCTGTAATTAGGTTTGAATGTGTGATTTTTGAAAAAGTCTAAATCATTGTATTTAAAGTTTTCATCAATTTCAGACAGTTCAATTCCTTTCTTTCCAAACAAATCTTTGTTTGAGATTAGCATTTGAATATACATTGCTGTATTTGAGGGAGTGTAACACAAACTGTGTCAGTCTCCATTTCCTAGCTTTTGGGCTTAAGCC
>NZ_DAMANB010000034.1:0-22713 GCF_032073645.1 Myroides sp. | reverse complement strand
ATATTTATACTACTAAAAAACAAGGCGAAGAACTGTCCACTTTCACACTGGAATAGACTGTTCACTTTCACACCGGAATAGGCTGTTCACTTTCAGTGGAATATTCATTTTGTAAAGCTATCTTTTATTATAATAGATCTCTATTCCCTTTTTTAAGCAATAGTCTTTAGCTGTAAAGTCCTTACCTTTGTATTCTTCTCCAATGATGCGAACATCAATTTTATAAGAGCGCATAATATCTTCTAAGTCTTGTTCTGTGATATAAGGAACAATCTCGTCTACGTATTTACATCCTTTGAGTTGGATATATCGCTCAACTAGTGATTGAGATGCAAGCCCTTTATAGTTTTGATCTGTATGTGGATTAGTCTGTAATCCTACGATTAGGTAATCACATTGTTTTTTGGCTTCTTCTAGCATTTTGACATAACCTGCATGTAAATGATCAAAAGGACTAAAGGTTATTCCTGTTTTCATGATTTTAGACTTTGTTTTGTTGTGATGCAAACTTACTGCTTTTTTTGTATTTCTATCTATTTGTTATCCTACCTACACTATTTGGTGATGTGTATTGTGCGCCAAATAAACGTGATATACATGCCCGATGCGGTATACAAACAATTCATAATTCCTAATTCTTCTAGTATGGCTTTTTGTTTCATTTTATTAGGTCATACCTTCTGTGTAGTTGTTTTACTCAAAAAAGCAAGATATTCACCCAATGTGATGAACATCGCAAGGGATAAATGATTATATTTACAGAATCAAAATTACTCCAATAAGAAGCAAACACCTATATAGAGGTGTTTTTGTTGTTGCTATATTTTAGGAAAAGATATCGGAATTGGAGGGAATAAAATTGTTTATTGTTGTTAAGGAAAAAGATAGATGAGCGAATTATTTAAAACGCAAGAAATTACATATAGCAAAGGGGAGGCTATCAAGGTATATGAGGATAAAGATATCGCTTCGGCTTATGTAGCACAGCGTATAGCTAAAATTATAAAAGAAAAACAAAATAAGGGAGACCGTGCGATTATCGGATTGGCAACGGGATCTACTCCAAAAGGGGTGTATAAAGAGTTAATACGTTTACACAAGGACGAGGGATTGAGCTTTAGAAATGTGACTACCTTTAATCTAGATGAGTATTATCCAATCTTGCCGATAGATGACCAGAGTTATGTGTCATTTATGAAGAGCAATCTGTTTAACCATATCGATATTGACCCTCAACATGTACATATCCCTGATGGGACTTTATCGCTAGAGGGAATACAGGCGTACTGTGAGTTATATGAAAAGAAGATAGTAGACTTTGGAGGGCTTGACTTGCAATTATTAGGTATTGGTCGTACAGGTCATATCGGATTTAATGAACCTGGTGCTATACTAGAGTCTAGAACACGTCTGGTAACCCTGAATGATATTACGCGTGAGGATGCAAAGGACGACTTTGGAGGCAAGGATAAAGTACCTACACAGGCAATCACAATGGGGGTACAAACCATCACTCAGGCTAAGGAGGTAATCTTAATGGCGCTAAGCCAGCGCAAGGCAGAGATTATAAAAAAAGCACTAGAAGGAGAAATCTCCGCTGATATACCTGCTACTTTCTTACAAAGATTGTCTCATGTAGAGTATATCTTGGATAATGAAGCGGCATCGCTTTTATCTAGAACTGAGTAGGTGATATTAGAGAATGGGAGTCTGTTTTAAGGAGTTTAAAATTTGAAATTGTTACCCTACCAGTATAGGGTATATTTATCACAGATTATAGAGAAGCTGTTGTCTTAAGACAATGGCTTTTTTCATTTTATTAAGCGGTAGTGCGTATTTAGAATAATTTAATAGAGAAAAGGCTATATGTAATTTAATGCCAAGGCACACATTGTTAATTTTTAACTCTTAATTGGAAGTTCCCAGTTTTCTCAAAATAGGTGTTGACTCAAAAAAAAGATAGTTTCGACATTTTGATATTGTTAAAAAAGGTAAAAAGACTATCTTTGATGGTTAAAGAAAAAGATAAACTGTAAAAAAAATGAAAATATTAGTTACTGGAGGATTGGGGTTTATAGGATCTCATACCGTAGTAGAGCTACAGCAAAAAGGATATGAGGTAGTTATTGTAGATGATCTATCTAATTCTTCTATCGAGGTACTAGATGGTATCGAGGGGATTACTAAAGTACGCCCTTTGTTTGTGGAGTTGGATCTAAGAGATGGAGCTGGAGTAAGTAAACTTTTTGCAGATTATAAGGGTATTACAGGAGTGATTCATTTTGCGGCTTCAAAGGCTGTGGGTGAGAGTGTAGAAAAGCCTTTAATGTATTATGAGAATAATATCGTTCCTCTACTGAATCTATTAAAAGAATTAGATAAGAAAGAGAAGAGTCATTTTATCTTTAGTTCTTCGTGTACGGTGTATGGGCAAGCGGCTGTAATGCCAATTACAGAACAGGCTCCAGTACAAAAGGCCATGTCTCCTTATGGGAATACTAAGCAAATCGGGGAGGATATTATCACAGATGTGACTCGTGTAAGTAATATAAGCGCAGTATTATTGCGTTATTTTAATCCGATTGGGGCGCATGCTTCAACTTTAATTGGGGAGCTTCCTAATGGAGTTCCTCAGAATTTGATTCCGTTTATTACACAAACCGCTATTGGGTTGCGTCAGGAGTTGTCTGTATTTGGAGATGATTATGATACGCCTGATGGTACTTGTATACGAGACTATATCCATGTGGTGGACTTGGCCAAAGCGCACGTGGCAGCACTAGATAGATTGATAAAAGAAGAGAATGTAGATAAGGTAGAGGTTTTTAATGTAGGGACTGGGAAAGGATCTTCTGTAATGGAGATTATTCAGGCTTTTGAAAAAGTATCAGGAGTTAAGCTTCCTTATAAAATTGTAGCTAGAAGAGAAGGTGATATTACCCAGGCTTATGCTTCTACTACCAAAGCGAATGAAGTGCTAGGATGGAAGACAGAATTGTCGTTAGAAGAGGCGCTAGAGAGTGCCTGGAAATGGGAACAGAAGGTGCGTAATCGTTAGTCAGTTTGCATAGATGAAATCCGTGTGGAGTAATAGAACTTAACATTAATAAAATAGAATAATATTAATACAGCAATAGAGAAGTAAAAACAATTGATAACAATTCGTCCTTTTACTATCGCTTATAAAAACTCTATTGCTTTTTTTATAAGAGCCCACCTTTTGGTGGGTTTTCTTTTTTAATCCCCTTTGTATGTCTATTTCTCAGTTGTATTGGAGTTTAGGTGTAAATCCTTGCTAGCGATTTTTTGTAATATATAGATTATTTTAGTTAAAAATGAGAATGTTTTATTTGTGTTTTTTGTCGCGTAATTAGGTCCGTGATAATAAAAAATAGGCTTTTACGGTTTCCCGTAAAGGATGAATGTTTTCTATTGTTACTTTTGTCAGGAGTAAGGTACAAGAGGAACTATCCTTATTAATCACTCTTATTTATATTTTCCCAAAAAATAAATAACCTTTTACCTTACCCTAATAAAAAACCTTTCTTTTATAAGAGAGGTTTTTATTTTCTTAGATTCAACAAATAAATGCTGTTGCATTTATAACTTGAATTCACGCTTGAATTCACGCTTGAATTCACGTTTTTTATAATATCATTAAGGAGATATCCCTTATAAATATTTGAATTTCTTCATTAGTTTAGAATAGATATAAATAAAAAGCTTGAATCAGCCTCTTAGATAAGAATAAATTGTTAATTTTAGTCCCTATTAGGTATAGAAAGTATGAGAAAAATAATAGTAACAGGTTTTGCATTGTTGTGTTTAGGGGTGTATGATCATTATGGGCAGACAATCTCTACGCGTAGTGCAGTAAGGGCTACTTATGATTTAGAAAAGGCAACTAGAGAAATTAATGCATATACAACAAAAGCTGCTCTAAATAAACAAGAGGCTTTTCTGGAGGCTGAGAAAAGAAATCTGCCAACAAGTGGGATAAATGCCAGAGGGAATTATTTTGAGATTAGTGGTATAGATAAAAATGGGATTTTGCTTTATAAGTCTACCCTGAACTATGGTTCTAGATTAACAGCGAGAGTGAATGCTATCCAAAAGCAGGTTGGCGTTAATCAATACTTAGAGGGAGAGGGGATGACAGTTGGGATTATCGACGGACTACCTTTATTAGATACCCATCAAGAGTTTTATACAACAATTTCTAATACGACATCGCGTGTAACACTAGGTGAGTCTCTTCCTTCTCTGACACAATATAATGCTAAAGGGTATCAAAAAAGCCGTTTTCACGCAACTCATGTTGGAGCAACGATGGTGGGGCTAGGATATAATAACAAAGCTCAAGGTATAGCTCCTAAAGCAAAACTAGTAAGTTATTCGTGGAATAATGACTACCGCAAGATGGGGCAAATGGCCTCTGGAGGGATATTAGTTAGTAATCATTCTTATGGGTATAACTACTTTGATGATTATGGGTATTTAAATGAGCCTAGTTTGATAAGGAATTTTGGGGTTTATTCTGAGCACAGTAGAGAATTTGACCGGGTAGCTTATTTATTTGCTTATTATCAACCTGTGATAGCAGCGGGTAATGATGGGGAGTTTCACTATAATGTCTATGGAGGGGGACAGAAGGAGAACTGTAACTGTGATTTGTTAAACGATTCATCTGTATCTAAGAATGCTGTGGTGGTAGCTGCTGTAAGAGAGGTGGCTCAATATACTGGGCCTTCTGATGTGGTGCTGGCCAGCTTTAGCAGTCAAGGACCTACTAATGACTTTAGGATAAAGCCTGATATCTCGGCAAAAGGGGTAGATGTGGTTTCTGCGGCTTATCGCAATCCGAATCCTCTTTATGGAGCGGCTGAGACTAGCCTATATGCTTATAGTGATGGTACATCTATGGCGGCTCCTGCTGTTAGTGGAGTGTTTACCTTATGGCAAGAGTGGGCTATTCACACCTCTAGTGCTAATATGCCTTTTAAGTCGGCGACGTTACGCGCGTTGATGGCACATACGGCTGATGAGGCAGGACGTGCAGCAGGACCTGATCATTTGTTTGGTTGGGGGCTAATCAATGCCAAGGCTGGTGTAGATGTGATGCTAGCGGCTAAGGATAAGCGAAGTACTTCTATTGTAGAGAATGAATTAAGAGAACAACAAAAATATACTCACGAAATCCAAGTAGGTGAGAAAATGAGTAAGATGGTGGTAACCTTGGCCTGGACGGATCCACCTGGTATTGTAACATATCAAAACTCGGATGAGAACTATAAAAGAAATAATAGCGACCTAGTCAATGATCTAGATGTAGTGGTTAGAAAAGGGAAGAATACCTATTATCCGTGGAAATTAAATAAGGATTTTAATGACCTTAGAGCCATCCAAGGAGTCAATAATGTAGATAATATTGAAAAGATAGAATTATATGATGTGGAGCCTGGAACCTATGTAATCGAGGTCACTCATAAAGGAAAGTTAGAAACTGGTAAACAAGAATATTCTCTAATTAGTACTGTAGGGGAGTTTGACGATTTACAAGAAAGTAAAGTAGAGACAAAGCAAGAGATAAGGTTATGGCCTAATCCTGTGGTGGATGATCTATATGTGTCTTTAGATAAGACATACAATGGCAAGGTGGTCGATATGAAGGTGTATGATATAAATGGACGTCTAGTGTTAAGTAGTTTTGAGACTGTACAACAAGAAAGAGTGAGCATTAATATGGCAAGTCTTAATTCTAATATTTATATAGTAGAGGTAAAAGCAGACAACCTTTCTAAGACTGTTCGCATCGCAAAAAGATAAGAAGATAGTTATATATAGTAAAAGCACGAAGGCAAACCTTCGTGCTTTTTTGTTTTTACTTCACTTATCGTAAAAACAAGTATTAGTAGGTCAAAGAAGTATTTTTTGTCAAGTAATGGATGTCTGCCTTTTGGTAATTCTGAATATAAAATTGTATGGAAATTCAACTGAGTTGAGTGTTATCAAAATTACTAAAGGCATTCATTCCATCTTTATTTCAATATTCTAACGCTTTGTAATAGTTAAAGTAAAGAGTATAAGAACAATTATGAAAATTAGTTTTATTGATTAGAATATTATTTGTTGTAAAGTTAATGATTTAATGTTTTTTTGTGTTAAAAAATATTTATAATTAAATAATTTATGGTTAATAGTGTTTTATATTGTGTGTTTTTAAGTTTGGATTGTGTTTTAAATGGAATGTTCTTTTTTAAAGACATTATTCTTTAGAAATAATTCAGTTCTAGAAGCAGTAAAAAACAGTATGATACAATAGTTAATGTTTAGTGAATATCTTTTGAAATATTGCGGTATTTGATTTCATTTGTTATGTATTTTTTAAAAATAGAGGCTCTAGTTTGAATATTGTCTTGCTATTAAGTGGTATTTTGCCTTACTAACAAAATAATAGGTTGAAATTAAAACAATTAGCAATATGAAAAAGAAAGTAATTTTAGGGGCTTTTATGTTGATAGTCTCTTTGGCTAGTGCTCAGACTAAAGTAAGTGGTACTAGTATCGGTATTGATCTGGGGGGATTAGTATCTATAGTGTATGATGATGTGTCTACTCTGGGGTTAAAAGATAATCAGTGGAGAAAGATCAGAGAGTATCAAAGTGATTATGAGACAAGATATAATCATTGGGCTAGTGCTAAGCATTATAAGCAGTATGATTTAGATCGTAAAAGAGAAGAACTATACAAAGAAATCAGAATACAAATAGGTAATATCTTAACTGTAGAGCAACGCGAGAAATGGAATACAGGGGATTATAATTATAGACATTATCACCCTTATGACTATAAGAGAAAACATCACTACAAAAAGAGTAATAAGTATAAAAATAAACACAATAAAAAGCACAAGCATAAATACGATGATTGTCACTAGAGATTAAAAAAAGAAAGGCTGTCCACTTCGGACAGCCTTTTATTATTTAGACTATAAGTCTATTTAGTTTAAAATGTGATTTTGTTTTGATTAGCACCACATTTAAGCATTGAAGAACCGTATAATGGGTTAGATAGGTCTTCTACATCACTTAGCCATTGACCACCTTCACCGTTGTTGTACATTGGGCAGTATTGTTCAAATACTACTCTGTCTGTTCCAACGGTATTGATTAGTTTTACTAAGTCTTCTGTTAGGTCTTCGAATTCTTCTCTTTGTACCTTGATGTCTGTTGTATCAATCTTAGTAGCTGTTTCTACTAATTCTTTCACTAGTTCTTTTGCCTTAGCATCTTCTGTTACTACTGCATTAAGATTAGTTACTAATGTTTTACTAGCCGTAGCAGCTTCTGCTTGATTGTCCTGTTGAAGTGCTTTTTTAACTAAGAAATAAGCATCAAGAGTAGATTGTAATACATTAGATTCTTTTACTGTTGTTACTTTTTCAGCAGCGCTAGCTGTAGTGTGATCATCGTGATCATGTCCTGCGTGTTCTTCTGTCGTAGGAGCTGTTGTTTCTTGTTTTTTGTCATTACATGCAGTAAGTGTGAAAGCTAATACTGCAAAACTTAAAATTACTTTTTTCATTTGATTGTTATTTGATATTTGTTCTTTTTATTTTAAGTTACAGATTATAAATCTGCAACAACATTGTTGTCTTTGCGGCCTCTGGTTCTATTGGCAAAACTGTTTACAGGACATTTTTTTAACGCTCGGTCCTTTGTTTGCTGTTTCTTGTTTTCAATAAAGTAAAGTTAGAAAAAAGAAGGAAGAGTAGGTCTACATTCTTTTTTCTGTTTTTTGTGTGTTGTTATAGACATGTATATACATTTTGGACAAACCACATCACATTATCTAAGTATCTAATACCTTAAAAGGCACCCATTCCTAATTCTTAACTCTTAATTTGAGCGAAGCGACTTACTATCTTTCGAATTGGCAACAGCTGTGTAAGGCTTTATAATCTGCATCTGTAGCTTTGTCTAGTTCTGTATCATGTCCTACCTTGGCTACAGCTTTAGATATAGCTGCTTTAGAGGTTAGTTTCTTGTCAAAATTAAGGTGTAGTACCTTTTCTTTTACATCCCAAGAAGCAGTAGATACCCCTTTTACTTTTTTAGCAGCGGTTTCTATTCTCTCTTTACACAGGTCACAGTTTCCTTTTACTTTAAGCATAGCATGTTCTAGATTAGCACTTGCTGTAGTGCTGTGATCATTACCATGATTAGCGTGACCTGTAGCAGCAGGAGCATTATCATTATTCATCATACTTCGTTTTCCTTCTAACTGTGCGCTGGCATCAACTGTAAATACCCCATTGGTTACGATTTCTTCTCCATTTTCTAATCCTGACATTACTACATAATTCTCTCCAAGTGAAGGTCCTAATACGATTTCTCTTAGCTTAAAGGCAGGAGTAGCAGTCTTGGGTTGTTTTACATAGATTACAGAGCGTTTACCAGTCCATAGTACAGAAGATTTAGGAATGACCATTTCCTTATTGTACTGTTTTAAAGGAGCTGATATTTTTGCACTTGCGTACATTTCAGGTTTAAGGTTATTATTTCTATTATCTGTTTCAACCCTTACTTTAGCTGTTCTAGAAGTAGCGTCTATAATAGGGTTGATAAAAGCAATTTTTCCTTTAAATACTTCTCCGGGCAAACTCTGTAATGTATATTCTAATACATCTCCTTCTTTGATAAATGGAAGGTCATTCTCATAGGCATCAAATACAGCCCATAGTTTAGATAAATTAGAAATATTATACAGCACAGTTCCTTGACTGATATAATCACCTTGGTTAACATTTTTTGCCACGACAATACCACTTGTATTCGCGTGTACAGATACATAAGGAGAAACATTCCCTGTGCTCAAGACTTTGCTTATTTGAGCTTCAGACATCTTCCAAATGCGCAATTTCTCTTTAGCTGCGTCTAATAATAAGGGCTGTAAGTCTTTTAACTTAGCGGCTTCTAATAACTCTTGTTGAGCGGTTAGTAAATCAGGAGAATAGATAGTAGCGATTAGTTGTCCTTGTTTTACAGCTTCTCCTGTAAAGTTAACATATAATTTCTCAATACGACCATTGACATGTGAAGTTTGAGATTGTTGTAATCGCTCATCTACTTGTATGGTTCCATAGAGTTGAATGTCTTTTACAGCATCTTGATGCCCTACCACAGTAGTCTGTATATTAGCTAGTGCTACTGCTTCTTTAGACATCTGGATTGCCTGATCGTCTATTGCATCATCACCACCATCAGAAGACTTAAGCGGAATTAAGTCCATAGCACATAAAGGACATTTCCCTGGTTTATCCATTTTGATTTGCGGGTGCATAGAACAAGTCCATACCGTATTTCCCTCTTCTGTAGTAGCTGGTTCTCCATTGTGCTGATGCGATCCTGCACCACCAAAGACCATCCATCCTAATAATAACCCTACAAGTAATATTGCACTATAACGTACAATATTGTTTTTGAATATATTTCTTATTTTGTCCATTGCCTAAATATTTTGTGTGTTGTCACGTATTGCTAATAATTTTTTGATAGAAGCTACCATGGTATTGTAGTTAGCAATTGCTTCTGCTTTTTTTAATTGGTAATCTAATAATTGACGTTGTACTTGTATTACATTGGTTAAATCACTTTTACCTGTTACAAATTCTTTGATAATAAGGTTATAGGTCGTCTCAGCTAATGTAGTTTGCTTCTCATACAAGGTGACAATTCGTTCGGCATCATCTAATTGACTTTTGTATCCATAATACTCACTTTTTAAAGTATTGTAAGTGTCTTCGAACTTCTGATCACTAGACTTCCACCATAGTTTACCTTCTTCTTGTTGAGCTTTATACTTTTTGCGGAAGATAGGAAGGCTAACTGTTACCATCGGCATAATCATATCTTTCCCATTCATATCTCCCATAGCCAGCATTTTATCATTAGTCTTTCCGATAATCATATACTGCAATCCAAGCCCTATCATAGGGTAGCTCATTTTCTTGTCCATTTCTGCTTTTGCTTTATAGGCAAGACCTTCTTCTGTGATCATTGAAAGCATAGGATTATTAGCCTCTATGGCAAGAAGAGCATCTTGCTCTCCATAGATAAAGGAAGTTTTCTCTATTTCACCTAATACTACTTCATGGTTTGCTTCTCTGTTTAAAAGAGCATTGAATTTTGCTTTTTCTGCTTTTAATTGAGAGTGTAAGCTTTCGATATTATTCTCTATCTCTATAAGCTCTAATCCGATACGCAATACATCGGACATCCCTGAAGCGCTACTGCCGCCCATTTCGCTCATACCTACACCAGATCCCATAGAAGAAGACATTGCTGGTGCGCTACTAGCAGTAGCGCCACCACCCATACTCATTCCTCCCATACCTCCTGATGCAGAAGCAGATGGAGTAGAGGCAGTCTTAGTGCTTACTTGTGGGGTTGCACTTGGTTTTGCTGTATTTGAAGGAGCAGAGAACTTTCTAAGAGCTAATTGTTCTAATTGTTGTAAGAGTTTTTTATTCTCTTCATTATTTCTTAATTGCTCGTTTAACTTTTGCATGGCATACCATTGGGTATGTACTTGTAAAGTAATATTATCAACTACTTCTTTGTACTGCTCATTTTGCATATTAGCCATGTGACCAGCTTCTATGCGGGCACTCTTACGGGTACCAAACCAAGGAAGCATCTGCATGATACTTACATTACCAATAGAGCGTCCACCGACAATATCCATAGGCTCTGTGTAGAAGTCCATAGATAGTTCTGGATCCTGAAAAGCACCTGCTTGTGGAATCTTTTGTAAAAAGGCTTCATGAGCAAATTTCTGTGCTTTGATTCCCGGGTTATTCTCTATGGCTACATTGAGATAGCTCGATAAAGAGTCTTTAGGCTGCTGCTGCGCTACAGCCGTAGCAGTGAAGCTAGTCACTGCTAAGAAGGCCGAAGCTAAATATATATACGTTTTATTTTTGTTCATTGTTTTTTTAGTTTACGGTTTACAGTTCACAGTTTATGTCGTCACGGATTGGAAATCCACACCATCATACTTCGTTTAAGTTGCCCAAAGTCGGGAGACTTTGCGCAGCGAGTATAGTCACAGATTGGAAATCCACACCATCATATTTCGTTTAAGTTGCTCAAAGTCGGGAGACTTTGCGCAGCGAGAAATGTCTAGTAGACATTTTTAGTGAATGGGACAGGTGGCGTGTTGGCTAAATGCGTCTCTACCTTAGTGTATTGTGTGCCGACAGTGTGTATATAATGCCCGTAGGGCAACCATTCTTAATTCCTAATTCTTAATTCGTAATTAATTAAGCGGAACGCTTAATTGCCCATTCTCTCCACCAACATTGGAATACGGGTACTACAAACATGGTCATGGACTGTATTAGCATTCCTCCGAATGTAGGGATAGCCATGGGTACCATAATTTCTGCACCTTTACCCGTAGAGGTCATCACAGGAAGAAGCGCGATTAGAGCAGTAGCAGTAGTCATCGCTGCTGGTCTTACACGTTTTAATCCTGCGTATACTACCGCTTCTCGAATTTCTTCTTTAGTCTTAGGGTCTCTAGCCTCGAAGGTATCATGTATATACGTTCCCATTAGTACTCCATCATTAGTAGCTAACCCAAATAGAGCGATAAAACCTACCCAGACTGCTATACTCAGGTTGATATTGTGCATTTGGAACAAGTCTCTCATATTCATATCTCCAACAGAGAAGTTCATAAACCAAGGCTGTCCGTATAACCACAATAAGATAAAACCTCCTGCAAAGGCTACAAACACTCCTGAGAAGTGGATAAGCGATGCTGCAATCGTTTTAAACTGGAAGTATAGAATCAAAAGAATCGCTAATAAACTCAGTGGTACAATGTATAGTAATCGCTGAGAAGCTCTTTCTTGTTGTTCATAATTACCAGCAAACTTATAGGTTACTCCTTTTGGCAGGGTAAGTTCGCCAGAGGCTAGCTTAGCTTGTAATAGCTTATCTGCCTCGTGTACTACATCTACTTCTGCTTTTCCTTCTATTTTATCAAAGATGACATAACCAAGTAAGAAGGTATTCTCACTCTGAATCATCTGTGAACCTTTAGCATACTCTATATCTGCTACCTCGCTTAAAGGAATTTGAGCTCCTGTAGCAGTAGGGATTAGCATTTTTGCTAGTTCTTCTGGGTTATCTCTTAATTCTCTAGGATAACGCAATCTTACTGGGAATCGCTCACGACCTTCTACAGTAGTGGTCAAGGCCATTCCTCCGATAGCAGCACCGATTACATCTTGCAGGTCAGATACCGTAATTCCGTATCTAGCCATATTATGTCTGTTTAGGTGAATCTCTACATAAGGGGCACCTACCGCACGATCATAGAACACAGTAGAAGGCATAATAGAAGGGATGTCTTTAAGCGCCGCTTCTAATGCTTTTCCACCTACTTCTATAGATTCTAAATCTGGTCCTGATACTTTTAATCCCATTGGCGCACGCATACCTGTTGATAGCATCACTAATCTTGCCTCGATAGGCTGAAGTTTAGGAGCAGAGGTCAGTCCAGGCAAGTGAGATACATTGACAATCTCTTGCCAGATATCATCCGCCTTTTTGATCTCAGGACGCCATTGACGGAAGAACTTACCGTCTTTGTCCATAATTAAACTATCTCTAGGGATAAGTCTAAAACCATCTTCTACATTATAGGTAGTTCCATTGATGAGTTCAAACTCTCCTTGTTTATTAACTTTAAATCGCTGTCTATGTCCATTGTCATCTAGGATGTACTCTGATCTATAGTTGATCGTATTCTCAAACATCTGAGTAGGAGCAGGGTCTAGAGCAGAGTTTACACGTCCCCATTTACCTACTGTTAATTCTACTTCAGGAATATTCTGAATACGTCTGTCTAGTGTCCCGATAAACTGAAGGTTCTGTTCAATACCTGTATGAGGCATACTTGTAGGCATCAGTAAGAATGATCCTTCGTTAAGACTAGGCATAAACTCCTGTCCAATACCTGGGAAGGTCTCTGTTGATTTTTGCCAAAAAGCAGTTTCTCTAAATGATTTCCATCCCACAGTCTCAAAGCCTTTAGCTACAAAACCAAAGCTTTTGTCTGCACCTAACCATACTAGCATTCCGAATACTAATGTTAGAATAGGAATACTCATGAACTTCCAACGGTGGGTAAGTGCCCATCTTAAGATCTGCTCATAGTAAATCACTAATAACCACAATACACCTAATATAGATCCGATAGCTAAGAATACAAAGACAAAGTTTAGTCCTGTACTCTGTTGCGTCCCTAGTGGTAGCCATTCTACTGTAAGGTAGTATAAAGCCACAAATAGGGTAAGGGCTACATTGATATAATTCGCTATTGTATCTCCTTTCCAGCCTGTTGTAAACAGATTATTAATAGCCACTAATGTTAGTGTCACAGCGATAAACTCACCTGTGTATATCCACAGTCCTATACCTGCTACAGCTAAGATATAATTGGCTATTTTGCGTACTTTTTGTTTGTCTATTTTAATAGAGTATACATAGTATGCTATCGTAGGAAGCACGATGATCCCTAAGATAAATGCTGATAATAGAGCGAAGGTCTTGGTGTAAGCTAAGGGTTTAAATAGCTTTCCTTCTTGCGCTTCCATTGCGAATACCGGTAAGAAGCTGATAATCGTGGTTAGCATAGCTGTTGACAATGCGCCTGATACTTCTGATACCGCTTTGGTAATAAGATTGACAAAGGCTATTCCCTTACTTTGTATTCCTTGGGCTTTTTCTTCTTCCATGTACCTGATGATACTCTCGACAAAGACGACGCCAACATCTACCATAACTCCAATAGCAATAGCAATACCCGATAGAGCAACGATATTGGCTTCTATCCCCATATACTTCATAATGATGAAAGTCGCTAGTACACCTATGGGTAGAATACTAGAGATAATCACTGACGCGCGCAAGTTTATAACAAGTACGATCACTACGATGATACAGATTAATATCTCGTGTGCTAAGGCTGTTTCTAATGTGCCTATTGTTTCTTGTATTAATCCTGATCGGTCATAGAAAGGAACTACGGTTACTTTAGATATGGTACCATCGGCAAGTGTTTTTTGAGGAAGCCCAGCTTCCATCTCTTTTATTTTAGCTTTTACGTTACTAATCACATGCATAGGGTTAGCTCCATAACGAGCTACTACAACACCTCCTACAGCTTCAATACCTTCTTTATCTAGACCACCACGACGTGTAGCAGGCCCTAAGTTAACGAAGGCTACGTCTTTAATTTTTACAGGAACATTGTTTCGTACTGTTACTACAGCATCCTCTAGATCCTTGACATTTTTAATGTATCCCAGACCGCGTACTAAGTACTCTGCTTTATTAATTTCGATGGTCTCTGCTCCGATATCCAGGTTACTTTTCTGAATCGCAGACATCACATCCATTACAGATACGTTATAAGCGCGCATCGCATCAGGATTCACTTCTACCTGATACTCTTTTACATATCCTCCGATAGAGGCTACTTCAGACACTCCCTCTGCAGCAGATAAGTTATATTTAGTGTAGAAATCTTGTACTGTACGTAGCTCGTCTGGATCCCATCCACCTGTAGGTTCTCCTGTCTCAGGATTACGCCCTTCAAGTGTGTACCAATATACTTGTCCAAGAGCAGTAGCATCTGGACCTAATGAAGGTATAACTCCTTCTGGTAATGTACCAGCAGGTAGAGAGTTTAGTTTCTCTAAGATACGCGAGCGGCTCCAGTAAAATTCTACATTTTCTTCAAAAATGATATAGATAAACGACATCCCAAACATAGAGCTACTACGCACTGTTTTTACACCAGGAATACCCAGTAGAGAAGTCGTTAGCGGATAAGTGATTTGCTCCTGAATATCTTTAGGAGAGCGCCCCATCCACTCGGTTGCTACGATCTGTTGGTTTTCACCGATGTCAGGTATAGCATCTACTGGCACAGGATCACTTGGCAACATATTTTGGTGCCAGTTAAATGGAGCTGTTATTAGTCCCCATACAATAACTACTACCAGTAGTAATAGAGTGATTACTCTATTGTGTAAGAAGTACTTAATGATTTTATTAAGCATAAGATATATATTATACTGTATTAATAAATGACATCTGCTAATCCTTTATTTTATGCAACAATAGGTATGCCATATGCTTAGACATTATTTATAAACCTAAAATCCGATAAAAATAAATTAGCGATGATAACTAAAAAGGTAATTATCATTTGATCCACAGATAGGTACTATTACTTCTTAAGAACGAATATTTAAGTATTTATGTTGCTATATACTTACTATGTGTACATAGTAAGGTAAGTACTTTAAATAATACTTTCTTATCTAGTAATAGAGTGAAATGGTGTGGATAAAGTAACTAATATAAAAGTGACCTAAAGGTATAGGTGTGAACTAGTTACTTTTTTTAGAATATCATATACGATAAATACAGATATAAGACAAGGGGTCTATATCTTTATACTTAAATCCAGAAACAGAAACAGAAAGGGGAGAAACAGATACTAAATCAATAGATTTTAAGTCCTCTAAGTAGTTAGAGTTAAACCATTGTGATTTAATATTGGCTGTTTTAGCCTTTGTGTCTTGAACAACTTTTGGCGTTTGTACTTTTAACTCTGCTATGGTAACTAATACACGTGAAGCAACTGTACAACATGGCATATTCATATCCATACTGCGAGAACCTTGCTCCATATCACCACCACAACAAGACATACCACCATCATTACTTATCTCCATACCACAAGTCATCACCTCCTCTGTGCAAGACCACTCTATAATAGGGCTAGCCGTCACTAGGAAGGATAAGAATAGGAATAATATGGATAAGTGTTTCTTCATTTAATGTCTGAATTGTTCAAAACGATGAGACAAAGATACTTGTTTTTTAAATATATAGATAGGTTTTAAATGATTTTTGCAGACGTAAAAACACTTTTATTTTTACACTTATACAATTGTTGTTTTTTGTTGTGTAATTTCTGTTTTTGAGACAAGAAATACTCTTTTTAACCTTGAGAAAAGGGAGTGTAAAAAAGTTAAAGTCTTATAAAGTTGATAATTGAAAAGAGCACGTAATTATAGGGATATTCTATCTGTAATTTTTTATGTTCTTGTTTCTCCTCTTTTTAACATGATATTAAGGTAAAATCATATTCTCTGTATTGGTGTTAAAGAATGTTCGCACTATGTGACTTCGCTTATTCTAGAGGTCTTAATAGTAAACATATTAAAATTGCTATGAGCAATTATTTTGCAGAGTTCTTTGGGACTTTTTGGTTAGTATTAGGAGGATGTGGTAGTGCATTATTTGCAGCTGCTGTTCCTGATGTGGGAATAGGATTTATGGGAGTGTCATTGGCATTTGGTCTTACCGTTTTGACTATGGCTTATGCTGTAGGACATATTTCGGGAGGACATTTTAACCCAGCCGTTTCTGTCGGAATGTATATGGGAGGGAGATTTTCAGCTAAAGAGATTTTGCCTTATATCGGTTCTCAAATACTAGGGGCTATTGCCGCCGCTGCTACTTTGTTTTTAATCTTTAAGGGAAGTCAGATGTGTTGTATAGATCCCAGTACTCCAGGAGCATTCGCAGCTAACGGTTATGGAAACTTATCTCCAATGGGTTTAGTATGACTTCTGCCTTTATCACAGAGTTTGTTTTGACAGCTTTCTTTGTTGTAATTATTTTAGGAGCTACAGATAGATAAGAGAGCCAATGTTAAGTTTGCAGGTATTGCTATTGGGTTGGCACTGAAGTTGATTCACTTGATTTCTATCCCGATTACGAATACTTCTGTTAATCCTGTACGCTCTATTTCACAAGCTATTTTCGTAGGAGGAGAGTATGTGCCTCAACTTTGGTTGTTTATTACAGCCCCTATGCTAGGAGCAGTAGTAGGAGGGCTTATTTATAAATACCTTTTAGAAGCGAAAAAATAAAAACTCCTGTTTTGTATATATATATTAGGGCAACGCATTTAAGTATGCGGAGCCCTTTTTTGTTTTTTTGGGTTGTCTTAATTGCAGAGAGAAAAAAGGAAAAAAAGAGAATATTAGGACTATTTAATAAAATAGGAGTTGTCCTAAATATGGATTTAAAATGTGTCTCTATAACTGTGTTTTTATTGAGATTTAGAAAAGAAAAGTCTTCCATCGATATTGTTTTTTTAGGCTTGAATTGTAAAAAGTGCTATAATATGTCAAAAGAGGTAAATATAAGTCTTATCTATATTCCTTTTTTCTTGTTTTATTGTTAATAAAATGTACTTAATACATAGTAAAACAATTAAAAAAACAGATAATAATTATAATTTAATAATATTTGGGGTAGTGTAAAAATATCATGCGATTTTTTGCTAAATGGTTGTATATTTAAAATGTGGAACAACAAACTCTGGTTGTATAGAAAATATAGAAGTTTTATTTTTTTAAGCCAATAAGTAAAACGGAGTTCAAAACACCCAAAATTTTTTTCTTTTCAACTTATAGAGGCGCACAACCCTAACCAAGTCGTCGATATTAGGCAAAGAGCTATCCTATTTATAGGGTAGCTTTTTATTTGGTATCATATCATGATGAGGCCATTTATTCTTTTGCTTATATGTATTTTTGCTATTTTTTGTCTTTAAAAATACTAGTTTGTTCTGTACCTTGGGAGAGATGTTTTAATCACAAATTATGGATAAACTTTCTCTTTACGAGCTGTTCTCTTTTGTTATTCCTGGAGGTATAGCACTTCATTTATTAAATTGGTGTTCTGTCAATGTATTAAGTACAGGTACTCTATTTAATCTATCGGATTTATCAAATAGTTTGATAGCTTTAGTATTCGCTCTTCTTATAGGAGTAACACTTCATATTATCACTTTTAATATCTTATTAAAGTGTGGTAGCTACCGCCAGATAATTTATAAGTCTGTCCAAGAGATCAAACTAGATGATTATATCCAACAAGTAATTCCCTTTTTAAATCAAGAGTATTTTCACAATAAGAAACACGAGGTAGCTGCTAATACCAATAATGCTGTACCTGCAGAGAACCTATTTGATTATGCTTATTATTACTTAGAGGTAAATGGCAAAAATGCACAAGCAAAGAATTTCCAAAGTTTGTATTTCTTCTTTAGAAATATGTTTACTCTAGGGATCGTGTCTATTGTAATTCTGATTATTGCTTTAGTTTATAGTACGATAACAAGTGTAGGAAAAGATGTCTTAAGTGAGATTGTTTTTAAGATAGCTTTTTTTGCTGTTATTATTGGTATCGCTGTACCAGTAGCAAATTGGTTGAGAAAAAAGATGATTATAACAGTGTTCGGGTGTTATTATGCTGATAGAGTACACCAAACGAATAAATAATAAAAAGACGAATATGAAAGATATACTTACTACAGATACAACAGAAAAGCAAAACCGTTTTTATTCTCATAAAATAGCAGATAAATACTTCTTTGGGGGATATTTTAATCTTGCTTCTAATAATATTTATGAGGTCTTTGAGGAGGTAAACAAGAGAAATACTTTTGGTAAACTAGCTAAGCGAGATAATGGTAATTTAAAGAATTATATTATTCATGTTTTTAAAGATGAGTTGAGTATTAGTGATTTTGAAAAACGTGTGGCAATATTCGCAAGTTATTTTCCTATTTTAGAAACAGTGGATAAGAAGAGTATTAAGGAACGAAATAGAACCATAGACCTTACTCTTTCTCAACGAATAAGACAGTTTAGAGAGATGCTTATCTCTTTAGTAACTGCAGTTGACCAGTTGCGTAATTTTTACACACATTATCACCACAGTGATATAGTGATAGAAAATAAGGTATTGGACTTCTTAAATAGTTCATTCGTGTCAACAGCGCTCCATGTGAAAGATAAATATTTAAAAACAGATAAAACCAAAGAGTTTTTAAAAGAGACTATTGCAGCTGAACTAGATATTCTGATTGAGGCGTATAAAAAGAAGCAGATAGAGAAGAAGAATACTAGGTTTAAAGCTAATAAAAGAGAGGATATTCTCAATGCGATATATAATGAGGCTTTTTGGTCATTTATTAATGATAAAGATAAAGATAAAGATAAAGAGACGGTAGTAGCAAAAGGTGCGGATGCTTATTTTGAGAAGAACCATCATAAAAGTAATGATCCTGACTTTGCTTTAAATATCTCTGAGAAAGGTATTGTATATCTGTTGTCTTTCTTTCTGACAAATAAAGAAATGGATAGTCTAAAGGCAAATTTGACAGGCTTTAAAGGAAAGGTTGATAGAGAAAGTGGTAATAGCATTAAATATATGGCTACACAGCGTATCTATTCTTTTCATACTTATAGAGGATTAAAACAAAAGATACGTACATCAGAAGAAGGGGTAAAAGAAACGCTACTGATGCAAATGATAGATGAGCTGAGTAAAGTGCCGAATGTTGTATATCAACATTTATCAACAACTCAACAAAATAGTTTTATAGAGGACTGGAATGAGTATTATAAAGACTATGAGGATGACGTAGAAACAGATGATCTGTCAAGAGTAATTCACCCAGTGATTCGCAAGCGCTATGAAGACAGGTTTAACTATTTTGCTATTCGTTTCTTAGATGAGTTTTTTGATTTCCCTACGTTGAGATTTCAAGTACATTTAGGAGATTATGTACACGATAGAAGAACGAAACAGTTAGGGAAAGTAGAATCAGATAGGATAATCAAGGAGAAGGTAACAGTATTTGCACGCTTAAAAGATATAAATAGTGCTAAAGCGAGTTATTTTCACTCGTTAGAAGAGCAGGATAAGGAGGAGTTAGATAATAAATGGACTTTATTCCCTAACCCGAGTTATGACTTCCCTAAAGAGCATACTCTTCAGCATCAAGGTGAACAAAAGAATGCAGGAAAGATAGGTATCTATGTAAAACTTAGAGATACCCAATATAAAGAGAAGGCAGCTTTAGAAGGAGCTAGGAAGTCATTAAACCCTAAAGAGAGGTCTGCTACTAAGGCTAGTAAATATGATATTATTACACAAATAATAGAAGCAAATGATAATGTAAAAAGCGAAAAACCTTTAGTGTTCACTGGTCAACCTATTGCATATCTAAGTATGAATGATATACATTCAATGCTTTTCTCTTTATTAACAGATAATGCGGAGTTAAAGAAAACTCCTGAAGAGGTAGAAGCAAAGCTAATAGACCAAATAGGTAAACAGATAAATGAGATTCTTAGTAAAGATACTGAGACTAAAATACTAAAAAAGTATAAGGACAACGACTTAAAAGATACTGATACTGATAAGATAACTAGAGATTTAGTTCGTGATAAAGAGGAGATAGAGAAGCTAATCCTAGAACAGAAACAAAGAGCAGAAGATTATAATTATACATCTAGTACAAAATTTAATATTGATAAAAGTAGAAAAAGGAAACACCTTTTATTTAATGCTGAAAAAGGAAAGATAGGAGTATGGTTAGCCAATGATATTAAACGCTTTATGACAGAGGAGTTTAAGTCTAAGTGGAAGGGATATCAGCATACCGAACTACAGAAACTCTTTGCTTATTATGATACAAGTAAAAGTGATTTGGAGTTAATTCTTAGTGATATGGTGATGGTCAAGGATTACCCTATTGAGTTAATAGATTTAGTTCGGAAGTCAAGAACATTAGTTGATTTTCTGAATAAGTATTTAGAAGCAAGGTTAGGATATATAGAGAATGTCATCACAAGAGTAAAGAATAGTATAGGAACTCCACAGTTTAAAACGGTTCGTAAAGAGTGTTTTACTTTCTTAAAAAAGTCTAACTACACTGTAGTTTCTTTAGATAAACAAGTAGAACGCATTCTATCTATGCCACTCTTTATAGAACGTGGTTTTATGGATAATAAACCTACGATGTTAGAAGGCAAAAGCTATCAACAGCATAAGGAAGACTTTGCTGATTGGTTCGTACATTATAAAGAGAATAGCAACTATCAGAACTTCTATGATACAGAAGTTTATGAGATAATAACGGAGGATAAAAGAGAAAAGGCTAAAGTATCCAAGAAAATAAAGCAACAGCAGAAGAATGATGTATTCACACTGATGATGGTGAATTATATGCTAGAAGAAGTATTGAAATTATCATCTAACGACCGTTTAAGCTTAAATGAGCTCTATCAAACTAAAGAGGAGCGTATAGTGAATAAACAAGTAGCTAAGGATACACAGGAGCGTAATAAAAACTATATTTGGAACAAGGTCGTTGACCTTCAATTATGCGAAGGTTTGGTTTGTATAGATAAGGTGAAACTAAAAGATATAGGCAACTTTAGAAAATATGAGAATGATAGTCGTGTAAAAGAGTTTCTTACTTATCAGTCGGACATAGTCTGGAGTGCTTATTTATCGAATGAAGTAGATAGTAAGAAACTCTATGTAATAGAACGTCAGCTTGATAATTATGAGTCTATTAGAAGCAAAGAGCTTTTAAAAGAGGTACAAGAAATAGAGTGTAGCGTCTATAATCAAGTAGCGAATAAAGAGTCTTTAAAACAATCAGGTAATGAGAACTTTAAACAATATGTACTTCAGGGTTTACTGCCTATAGGTATGGATGTAAGAGAGATGCTTATATTATCAACTGACGTCAAGTTTAAAAAAGAGGAGATTATACAGTTAGGACAAGCTGGGGAAGTAGAGCAAGATTTGTATAGTCTAATCTATATCCGTAATAAGTTTGCTCACAACCAACTGCCGATTAAGGAGTTCTTTGATTTCTGTGAAAATAATTATAGATCGATTAGTGATAATGAATACTATGCTGAGTATTATATGGAGATATTCAGATCTATTAAAGAGAAATATGCAAACTAGGATGAAAAAAATAGTATTTAAAAGAAATAATATAAGAAGAGATAAGCCTTTTTTTAGAAGTATAAAAGGCATTGCACCCTAGTAAATATAGTACATCTGACCTCTGCAAATGTAGAGGTTGGTACTGTACACGTTTTTGGTGTGCAATCACAACCTATAAATTCTACATCAGTAAACTTAAATGGTTGGTACTGTACACGTTTTTGGTGTGCAATCACAACTACAACCTTTACGATACGCAATAGGATGGTGTTGGTACTGTACACGTTTTTGGTGTGCAATCACAACCTGAACAATATCTATTTGCTCAGCATACTTGTTGGTACTGTACACGTTTTTGGTGTGCAATCACAACAAGGTTTTAAAGCAATTTGTTTTCCTTTATGTTGGTACTGTACACGTTTTTGGTGTGCAATCACAACATCAAAAACTACTACGTTATCTTGGCTGTAGTTGGTACTGTACACGTTTTTGGTGTGCAATCACAACCACAATGACCTTGTTTTGGTTTTATACTACGTTGGTACTGTACACGTTTTTGGTGTGCAATCACAACCACAATGACCTTGTTTTGGTTTTATACTACGTTGGTACTGTACACGTTTTTGGTGTGCAATCACAACAAAAATACATCGTAGTACTCAGCTATCTCTGTTGGTACTGTACACGTTTTTGGTGTGCAATCACAACAAAAATACATCGTAGTACTCAGCTATCTCTGTTGGTACTGTACACGTTTTTGGTGTGCAATCACAACAAAAATACATCGTAGTAC
>NZ_DAMANB010000033.1:0-34690 GCF_032073645.1 Myroides sp. | reverse complement strand
AAAGTTATGTAATTAATTTACTAATTTCACTCCAGCTTATTTAGGGGCTAATATATTACAGACGATCATCCTTTATTATTAGAAGGATTAAAAAATATATTAGGGTATCAATCAGAAATAGAAGTAGTCGCTTGTTTTTCGGATAAAGAAAGCATGATGCAAGGGCTCTTAACTACAGACACGGATATTATACTATTAGATATCAATTTAGCAGATATCAATACATTGGAGTTAATTAAACCACTTAAACAGAAATTTCCTCAGTTAGAGATTATCATGTTGAGTGTGCACAATGAATATGCTGTTATTAATAGTAGCTTAGCAGAAGGAGCGAAGGGATATATTCAGAAGAATGCTTCGGTAGAAGAGATTATCTCAGGAATTAAAACTGTATTTGCAGGAGAAAAATACCTTTGTTCACAGTCTAAAATAGTCTTAGACAAAAAAGAAGAAGTAGGCTTAAAGCAAATCCCAAAACTGACTCGCCGTGAGAAAGAAATCTTAATAGAAGCCGCATCAGGTCTAACCACAAACCAGATAGCAGAGAAACTGTTTATCAGCCATCATACAGTAGAGAGTCACCGCAAAAACTTAATAGAGAAGTTTCAAACTTCTAATCTGAGTACTGCTATTAAAATGGCAATAGAGTATAATCTGATACAGAAATAGAGATCAATATATTCTACTCGATGTATGATTAATACAATTCCGCTCAGTAGTGAGGTTAGTTTTTGTTTAGTTATATTTATGCTGCATAGCTTATTGTTTACATATCTATTTATAATCGAGTTGTTTGTGATTCTTTTATATGTATTGATAGGATATGCTTGGGGAGTGCTAGAGGTATGCTTACACCTTTCTTCGACAAAACGGCCTTCTAGGCTAGAAAACTCGAAGAAAACCCCTAGCAAACTCCTAGAAACAGCAAGCGGAGCATAGAGTCAATATGGATTTATTATCAAGAGTGGGATACATTGAATAAATAAAGTATATTGTATTGGTTTACAAAGCAATGTATTATACTGTATTCATATCGCTATTTTTGGGAGTTATTTATTACTCTGTTATTCTTTAGTTAAGTATAAAAGGGGGGATTCACAGAAATAAAATGTTTTAATTTTTAGTTATGAGATTAACAATTCTTTCTTTTTTCTTCATTTTTTCTACGATGGCCTTTGGTCAGAATAAGATTGCTGAGTCTGTTCATAGAGAGTATGATGTAGGGCATTTTAATGGTTCTATACTCTATATTGATGAAAATGATTCTATTAAGATAAATAAAGGGTACGCGAATTTTCAGTTTCAGGTAAAAATAAATAATGATACACGATTTCCTATAGCTTCAATGACGAAGTTGTTTACTACTGTATGTATATTACAATTACAGGAAAAAGGATTAATTCATTTAGAAGATAAAGTAGGAAAGTATATACAAGAACTTCCTGTAGACTGTCAGGATATCTCAATTAAAGAATTGCTTCTTCACCAATCAGGTTTGGAAAATGAACCTATAAAAGCAGTAATAAATCCTTATACGTTAGATGAATATATAAGTAACTTTGTAAAAATAGCAGATAAGGATAGGAGCGAATTTAATTATAATAATGTAGATTATGTACTCTTGTCTAAAGTTATCGAAAACAGTACAAAAAAACCTTTTTCAGTAGCTATAGAAGATTTGATTTTAAAACCCTTAAGTTTAGTAAATTCTGGATTTGTAAAAGAAGAAGAAGTGATATTAGACCTTGCTTATGGTTATCATAATTACTCATTTGGAGAAGGGAAGAAAGAAATGCCTTTGTACAATGATAGGAGATTTATCTCCAACTACTATGGTGCAGGAGGTATGTATTCTACTATAGATGATTTGTATAAGTTTGTTATTGCATTAAGAGATAATAAACTCATTAATCAAGCATCTACATCAAAGTATTTACTCACTGCTCAAACGAATAATAATATTGATTGGCTTCTAGGTAAACCTACCTATGGTTTCTTCTTTAATGAAGCCAAAGGGTTTTATAGAAGAGGAGGAAGTATTGATGGGTTTAACACAGAAATGATTATTGATAAAAACTTTAATAAGATCATGATCATTCTATGTAATACTGATACTGCAGATCTACCTCTATTAGCAACTAAGCTTTATCTTTTAACTACTAATAATGATAAGTAACATGAGGCATCTATTTAATAATAGCTACAGTACAATTATTAGAATAGCAGTCCTCATAATTGTTCTTTTTAATACGGTATTTATTTACGGTAAACAGATAAATGATGGAGATGGACCAAAATCAAAGTTAACTGTTACAAGTAAGATAGTTGTAGTAAATAAGGGAACTATTCGTTCAATACATAAAGGAACACATAGTTTAAGTGAAGTATGTATTAAAGAGAATCAAATCTTAGAAATAGGTGATGACATAGCAACAGTGATGGTTCTAAAATATGGTAGTGAAGAGGAGCGTGCTGTTTATTTAAATGAAAACAGACGTTTATTGTTACTGCTTGAAGATCAATTAGAAGCATTTAAAAATACTAATAGCTCATCTAATGAAGCTCAGATGAAACATATACATCAGAGCTTGGACTCCCTAAAAAATAAATATGAGAAACTACAAGAATATCTAATAAAACATAGAGGAAAGCCTGCAATAGTAACGAATATTCTTATGAAAAAGGGAGATAGAATTAAGCAAGGAGATATTATAGCTGAGATAATAGATATTGGAGTTATATTGCCTAAAGGAACTATAGATGAAGAGTATTATAGAAATAAGTTAGATGACTATGATGTGATAGCTTCAATCAGGGGAAATAATATAGTTGAACAAGAAATTAGTATTTCTGATTTATTGTACAAAAGAGATACTTCTAATGTATGGGCTTCTCATGGTAAGCCTTCAGTAGGGGAGTTTGTCATTAATTTAGATAAGGTAGATATTTCATTCTTAGATCAAATAGTAGAAATACAGCTATTGTTAAAAAAGAAATAGTTGTATTCTTTTATAAAGGACAAGATAGAAATCTGTATAAAAAATAAAGCCGAGAACTTGTCTCGGCTTTACTGTTTATGATAATACTATTTTGTATTTGGTTTCTCTAGGTAATCGAAGAAATACTGTGCTATCTTGTCATTTAAGTGAACTCTGTCTACTCCCATAACATTGTGTTCATGAGAAGGGTATAAGAAGTAATCTACTTGTTTATTTGCTTTAATAGCAGCTTCTATAAACTCCATAGAATGCTGCTGAACCACTACAGGGTCTTGAGCTCCATGAATAATTAAAAGCTTGTTGTTTATTTTATCTGCTTTGTTAAGTAAGCTTGTTTTTTTGTATCCATCAGGGTTTTCGCTAGGCATATCCATATAGCGTTCTCCATACATGATTTCGTACATTTTCCAATCCATTACAGGGCCGCCTGCTACACCTACTTTAAATACTTCTGGGTGGTTAACAGATAAAGTTGTAGTCATAAAACCTCCGAAACTCCATCCATATACACCTATCTTATCTTGGTTTACATAAGGAAGTGATTTTAAGTAATCTACCCCTTTCATTTGATCTGCCATCTCAGCTTGACCTAATTGTCTGTGGATTACTTGTTCGAAGTCACGTCCTCTATTAAAACTACCTCTACTATCTACCGTAAATACGATGTAGCCATGCTGTGCCATATAGTTAAAGAACAAGTTCGCTCCACCTAACCATGTGTTGGTTACTAACTGTGCATGAGGCCCTCCATATACGTATACCATCACAGGGTATTGTTTGTTTGCGTCGAAGTTAGTAGGGTAGATGATACGTGCATTTAAAGGAGTTTTTCCATCTGCAGCTGTAATCGTCTTAATCTCTGTCTTAGGCATTGTCACAACACCATCAAAAGGATTTTTAGACTCTAACACTTGTTGCTCTTTTTTAGAATCAGCATTGACAATAGTAACTTTGTTAGGGGTCTCTAAGTTGTTAAACTGATCTAAGAACAATGACTTACTCTTGTTTAAGACAACACTATGTGTTCCTGATAACGTAGTGATCTGTTCTGTTTTACCTTTTTTAAGGTTTGTTTTGAATAACTGTCTATCTAATCCTTGATTCGTAACTCCTATATAGTAAAGGTTTTTAGCGTCTTCGTCGAAACCTAAGAACTCGTTTACTATCACGTTTTCATGCCCTAATTTCTTGATTAGCTTGCCATTTGTGTCGTATAAGAATAGTTGTCTATATCCATCTACTTCAGAGAAGTATAAGAATTGATCAGGTGCACCAGGTACAAATACTAGACTATTAGAAGGCTCTGTATACGTTTTAGATTTTTCTTCGAATAACGTTTTTTCAAAGGCACCTGTAGCAGCGTTGTATTGATTTACTTTTAAATGATTTTGTTCTCTATTAAGAACTCCTACATAAACATAGTTTCCTGAAGGATCCCAAGTAACCATGGTTAGGAATTGGTCTGCTTCACCAGTTTGTAGAGTTACCTTTTTACCAGTATATACATCATAGATTACTAATGATACTTGCTCATTAGCCATACCAGCCATAGGGTATTTGATGTTTTTTACTTCTGCCACGCGCTCACTCCATTGAATGATAGGGTATGAAGTCACCATACTTTGGTTTTTTCTATAGTATAGAAGTTGGTCTTGTTTTGGGCTCCACCACATTCCTTTTTTTATACCAAACTCATTGCGGTGAGTATCACTACTTCCGTTGATGATATCTAGAGCAGGATCATCAGTTACTTTAACATCACCACCTTTATTAGTAGTCACTACGATATTATTATCTTGTAACCAAGCGATGTGATCTCCATTGCGAGAGATGATTTGTTGGTCACCATTAAGATCAAATTTAAATGAGTTGACTACCTTTTTATCAGTAAGGTTAACCTTGAAGTAATACTTTGATTTAAAAGTAGAATCAGGAGTATAAAACTCGATTTCATTGTCATTTAACCAAGTTAGGTTAGTCGGGATGATTCTAAGGTTAAATGTAGTCCCTTTAACTGTATTATTGATTACTTCTTCTAATTGTTTAGCAGTAAGAGCTGTTTGTGACTCCCATTTGTTAGCTTGACTTTTTATTAAAAGGCTATCTCTATTTTTAGTTACAAAACTCAGGGTATTGTCATTCTTCCAAGATGGTTGAAGTATTCTTTCTGTAGCAAACTGTCTACCTTGTCCTAGTGTAGCCTCTGTCATATCAAAGTTGCGTTGTGCAAACATGATGTTTCCAGCTAGCAAAAAGAATAATACTGATTTGTTCTTCATAATTACTATAGTTGTTTTTATCGTCGCTAATTTAAATCCAAATATGTCACTAGCCAAATTAGAGTATAAAAAAAAACAATGTATGAGCCTTTATGACAAGAGAGAATAGTTCTTTTTTTATATCTTTATTCTTTAAATAATCCATAAAGAATAGTATATGCAAAAAGTAGTGTACATCACAGGAGGTACTAAAGGTATAGGAAAGGGAATTGCTCAAGCTCTTTTAGAACAAGGATATAAAGTAGCAATATCAGGTAGGAATATAGATACAGTTAACGAAGCTATTGCTGAATTAAAGCATACAGATAATATATTAGCAATTCAATCTGATGTAAGGAAGTATGAAGATGAAGAGAAGGCAGTGGAACTAATCGTAGAGAAATTCGGAAAATTAGATATTGTGATTGCCAATGCGGGAGTTGGTATCTTCTCATCTATAGAAGATATGAGTCTTGAGGATTGGAATACAATGATAGATACGAATCTAACTGGGGTATTTCACACTTTAAAGGCGTCTGTAAAGCAATTAAAGCAGCACAAAGGGTATTATATCAGTATTGCCAGTCTAGCAGGGATAAACTTTTTCGCTAATGGAAGTGGTTATAACGCTAGTAAGTTTGGTGTAGTAGGTTTTACTCAAGCAGCTATGTTAGACCTTAGAAATGCAGATGTAAAGGTGACAACAATATTGCCTGGTTCTGTGACTTCTAATTTTAATAACCACCAGCCGTCTGATGCAGATCACTGGAAAATACAGCCAGAAGATATGGGACAGTTGGTAGTAGATATCTTAGCGATGAATCCTCGTGTGCTTCCTAGTAAAATAGAAATAAGACCAACTAAAACTAGCTAATATATCTCAAAGTCACAAGACTTTAAGGAGAATTAAGAAAGATCAATTAACACAAGGTATTATTTCGGTTTTTTGTATTACAAAATGTCAAAATCACGAAATAACAGAATTACAAAAAAACAGTAGAATATGAATGCAGATTTTGGAAAATTCCTATTGAGATTAGGTGTTGTAGGACTAATGATCTTCCACGGGATCCATAAATTAATACATGGACATGATTTTATTATTAACCAGTTGAAAGCACATAATCTACCAGAGCTGCTTTGGATAGGAGTGCCTATCGGTGAGATAGTAGCACCTATATTTTTACTAGTGGGGTTTGCTACACGTATTTCTGCTTCTATTATAGCATTTACGATGTTTATGTCTCTATTCTTAGTTAAGGGAATGGGAAGCTTTGGCTTAGATCCTAATACTGGAGGGGTAAATGCTGAGCTGAACTTATTATATCTATTAGCTGCCTTAGCTATAGCCTTTATAGGCCCTGGAACTATTCGTTTTTATAAAGGGAAAAAAGGGATGTGGGTCTAGTTATGTTTATGTGATGTTGTTTTCTTGTAAAACAAAATATCTCCTTAAAAGAGTAAAATCACAAAACAATATCACGACATCACAGCATCACAAAAAAACAATAAAACAATAAAACAATAAAATGAGAGTATCATTTGATTTTGATGGAACATTGACAGAAGCAGAAGTAGCTCAATATGCAAAAGAGTTAACTAATAAAGGAATAGACGTTTTTATCATAACGGGGAGGTATAATGAATTGCTTTGTGCTATGAATGGAGGGGGAAGTAATGATGATTTATTCTTACTAGCAGATAAAATAGGTATCACGCATAAGCATATTATATTTACCAATAGAGCAGATAAAAGCTACACTATAGGTGGTAGTGGTCTTATTTGGCATTTAGACGACGATTTAAACGCTCTAAATGATATTAACAGATATTCTGATGTGAAAGGGATTTGGATAGGAGAGGACAACTGGAAAGAGCAATGTGATAAATTAATAAAAGAGGCTAGTATCTAATACATAGCCTCTTATTTTTTTCGTAAGACAACTAATCTCTCGGTAAGCGTCTCGATTTGATAATCAAAATGCTCTGCTATATATTCAATAGTTTTGAAGGTATAAATAAAAACATGGGTTTGATCTTTTCTATAATACCAGTTTTTGAAATCTACTTGATTTGTGTATAAATGTGTTTTAATAATCAGTAAACCATCTTGTTTTAGTATTCCAGATAATTTCTCTAATTCTTGTTTAGGATTGTAAAAATGCTCAAATACTTCACAGCTAAAGATATAATCATATACTCTATCTAGATAAGCAAGGTCTGGAAGAAAGAAAGGATCATAAAGATCTACAGTATAGCCTTGTTCTACCAGTTGTTTTGTAATTACAGGGCCTTTACCACATCCATAATCTAGACCAAGCATAGCTGGTGTACAGTGTGCTAATACAGTATTCGTTACAGGAGCTGTAAAATGTTGATAACCGATATCATTCACATCATTATTATGACATTCATAGTGGCTTTTTTCTTTGTCTTGATCAAAGTAAAGCATCTCATCTTTTAGGTATGCATTACACTTAGAGCAGATATAATACTCGTCATCTACCTTAGTGCTTAAAGATGTATTACACAGTGTACAGTTCATGTTTAGATTTTAATAAGACTACAAAAGTAAGTATTTTAAGTCCAATGCATCTCTAAATGAGTAAATGGATATTGAGACATCGTTTTTTGTAGTTTCATTCTATAAAACAGTAAGCTGGTGTATTGATTATGTTGCTTGGTGTCTTCTGATATTGATAAACCCAAAGAGAATACTCGTTTTTTATACATTTACTCCTTACTAATTATACTCTTAAATAAAGGAGTTATATAAATAATTATGGTTAAACCCAGAATCCGCATTCGCCCGATACTACGAATAAATTCTACTTTACATCTCTTTCATTTCTTCTAAAACCATACTATAGTATGCTTTTTTCATAAATTCAGAGCTGTTTTGTATAATTCATTCTCGTTAATAGGTCTATCGCGTATTCCGGGTTAAAAATAACAACACACAATGGATTCCTTATCCAACAGTATTAGAAGGTACAACGGTAGATCTTATTCCTTTAGAAAAAGAACATTTGGAAGAATTATATCAAGCTAGTGCAGATAAAGAACTTTGGCGATTAGTACCTACAGATTGTTCTGATAGAGATACTTTTTATGACAACTATCAAAATGCGTTAATAGCTAGAGAAAAAGGATTACAGTATCCCTTTGTTATTATTGATAAAAGAACACAGAAGATCATTGGTTCTACGCGATTCTTTGAGATGTATGAAGCAGATAAGAAGTTAGAAATAGGATGGACGTGGATTACGCAAGAGTATTGGGGAAGTGTAGTAAATCTAGAATGTAAATTACTACTCTTGACTTATTGTTTTGAAGTACTGAAAATAAATCGAGTACAACTGAAAACGAAAGACACTAATATTCGTTCAAGGAAAGCTATTGAGAAGATAGGAGGAGTCTTTGAAGGTATTCTGAGAAAGGATAAAATACAGAATGATGGTACTATTCGTAATGCGGCTTATTATAGTATATTAGATGATGAATGGGGAATTTCTAAAGAAAAGATACAAGGGTTGATTAAAAATATAATTTAGGTTATCGTGGCACTGTTAAGTTTGGTTTATTTTTAACATATAATTAATTTGTATGAGTTAATTATATGACAATAGTCATATACTATTGATTATTCTCCTTTTGAACTGTTTTATTAACAATTTAATCTCTTGTTTTGGCATATAATGTGCTATCTTTAATATTGACCAATAATTTATCATTATGATGAATATGAGATTGTTAAAAAAATATGGAGCTGAGAAAGTTGTTTATGAAAAAGATGATTTCATTTTTGAAGAAGGCATGTGGCCAGAGTATTTTTACTATATCGTAAGTGGAGAAGTTAAATTAAACATTTATGATGAGGATGATAGTAGAGAGTTTATATTTAGCTTCTATTCTAGAGGACATAACTTCGGAGAAGGAACTATATTTTTAGAGACAACCTATATCTGTAATGCCATTGCTGTTGAACAAACAGAAGTATTAAAATTAGACAAAGCAAGTTTTCTAATCCTGATCAAGGAGAATCATGATTTCTCTTTACTGATAAACTATAACCTATCTAAAAAATTGTATTTTCAAGGTGTAATGGCACCTAAAATTTCTGCTCAGGATGCAGAATTGCGCGTACTAACGTTATTAAATTATTTAAAGACTAATTGGCAACATCCTTTGATTCAACAGGATTTGTATATTGTGGATTTAACTCGACAAGAAATAGCTGACATGACGGGGCTAAGAGTAGAAACGGTGATCAGGAGTATTAAAAGATTGAGAGAAGACAATAAGTTAAGAATTATAAAAGGAAGAATTGTATTATAGAAAAGCCTCTATTTTTTAGAGGCTTTTTATTTTAGTTCTTGTTCTAATCTTTTTGCTAACATATTTAAATGTTCTTTCCATTCTTCAAAACAGTTTGAGTCTCTCCATAACTCAACAGATTCTCTTTCTCCATCTTCATCAGGTACTTCATTTATCATATCTTGCATATATCGCAGTAAGAATCCTAGGGCTAATTTATCTCCTTTAAATTCGGTTAGACGTAGCTTAAGCCCTTCTTGAATCTCATTACCATTACCGTAATGAAGATATCCATCATCTTTAAAAATAAAGAATAGCTCTACTAAAGCCATAGCAGTATTGTCATAGTAAAAATCAATATCGTCAAAGCTCTTACCTAGAGCTCCTATGTCTTGTAGTCTTTGGATTAACTTCCCTAAATCTAATTGAAACTTATCAGATGAAGAATAATTATCCTCTATATAGTCTTCGATATAATTAATTGTGTCAAATCCATCATCGCTTTCTAATGCTTTATATCTCCATGCTCCCATAGTTGTTTAAGTTCGCAGTATTTTTTCCATTGTTTTTCCTTTTGCTAGCTCATCAATTAATTTGTCTAGGTAGCGTATTTTCTGCATAAGTGGATGTTTAATATCCTCTACGCGGTAACCACAGATAACTCCTTTTATAAGCTTAACATTAGGATTAATGAGAGGGGCATTAGCAAAGAAATCTTCAAAGTTTACTTTCGTTTCTATTATTTGTCTCAAATCATCCTGATTATAACCTGTAAGCCATCTGATGATAGTATCTACTTCTTCTTTTGTTCTACCTTTTTTCTCTGCTTTAGCAATATAATGAGGGTATACACTCGCAAAGGAGGTACTGTATATTCTATGATTCTCCATGTCTTTACTTACCATATTTCAATTTCTTTCGTAAATGTCTGGTCACCGTCTACTTCTATAATAACCTTAGATGGGATAAAACTATTGCCTTTATACTCCGGAAAAGCTTTGTATTGTACTTTATAGCCTTGTTGAAGTAAATCTACGATATAATTATCTATCTCTCTTTTTTGGAGAGCAGCTTCAGGTGAAACATATAAAATATTAAAAGGAGAGTCATCTCCACCAAAAGCTAAACCAATAAGATGTAGCTTATCTAGATGTCCTGCATCATAATATTGTTCTGCGGTGTCATTACTACAGATATCCGCGTAGCTACAGGGTCTAGTAGGATCTATGGAGCTGCGCTTGCTCTTAAAAAAATTGAATAATTTCATAATGATAATTGTTTGGGTTAGTTAATGGTAGTGTAAATATAATTAAGCTTGATACAATTACAACAGTTTATGCTACTCAATTTCTTGTTATTCAAGTTAATATTGATTTATCATTCAGGGAATTAAAAGGATGAGGTTTTTTTAGAATTGATAATATAGATAGCCTTGGACCTTAAAAAGGCAAGAGATATTATAGAAAACCTATGCCTCACAATGAATTATAGTTTTTTTAATTTTAAGGAATATCCCATTTTATTCAAAAGTGAAGCTAAAAAGAGACATAAAAAATAGAAGCTTAAATGCATATTGTTCGGGAATTTATTGGGCAGTCTTTGGATGTTCTTCGGTAAACTGCCCCTCAGTCCGAACAAATACTGAACTCTTCCGAAGAGCTTCCGAAGAAATAGGTATGTTTAAAAATAATAATTACTGATATTCAGTGATTTAAGGTTTTAGACATGGAAATAAATAGACTTTTCTGGAAATATTTGGAAGTATTCGGAAAAGAATGGAAGAAAATGGAAAAAAGTGGAAGTAAGTAGGATTTGTACTTTGAAGTCTTTATAAATTTGTAATCTATGAAAGTAGGAGTAATGATTATATTAAAATAGCTCTCTAGGCTTAAAAGTTACATCTTTTAATTCTAGAGAGCTATAGGTTAGAATTAGTTATAGTAAACTAATCATGTGGGGACTATAGTTTTCCTTTTTTAGATAGAAAGACAATACCTAGTGCTAAGAAACTCCACAACAGCATTTGGGTTAGAGAACCTAGCCATCCATTGATACTCCAGCTAATCAACCCAAAGAAAGTTCCTATACCAGCTCCTATGAAATAAGCTGTCATATAGACTGTGTTTAATCTACTGTGTGCTTCTTCACTAAGAGCGTAGATACGAGTAAAATTAGTGATTTGTGTTGCTTGAACTCCAATGTCTAATAAGAATATAGCGATAATTAAGATTATAATAGAGTTGGGGAAAATAAGCATTCCTACAAGACTAATAATTACTAACGAAATCGTAAGGAATAAGTTTTGAAAGACTTGTCCTTTATCTGCTAATTTGCCAAAATATGGGGCTACTAAGGCTCCTCCGATAGCGACTATCGCAAACATACCTATCATAGAAGGGGTATAGTTAAAGGGAGCTCCACTTAAGTGAAAAGTAAGTGTAGTCCAAAAAGAACAGAATATTCCGAAGGTTAAAGAGCCTAATAAGGCGGCTTGTCGCAGTGTTTTGTGTTCTTTGACTAAGCGTAGTGTAGATTGCAATAACTGAATATAATTACCCTTAAATTTAATAGGCGCATTAGGTAGAAATTGCCACATCAAAACGATGCTAATGGAGATCATAATTGCAGAAAAAATAAAGACGCTCTGCCATCCCCATAAATCTGTTAACCATCCACTAACTAGACGTGAGCCAAGAATACCACATAATATTCCACTAAAGACAATACCTACGCTTTTTCCTCTATTCTCTTTGTTTAGTAGAGCTGCCATAGGTAAGATAATTTGGGCAGGAGTAGAGCATACACCAGCTAAAAAGCTCAAGATTAGCAAGAAGTTTAAATGAGTGGTATTAGCAATACACATTAATACAAATATTTGTATAATAGATATCATAATGATTAATCGCTTTCTATTAATTTTATCTCCTAAAGGAAGTAGAAAGAACATACCTATACCATAACCTATCTGAGCTAGCATAGATACTTTGCCTACTGCAGCTTCAGGTTCTCCTAGTGTTTCAGCAATGTTTTTTAGAATGGGTTGGCTATAGTAGACATTAGCTACAATAGTCCCCGCAGTAAATGCCATAATAGGGATAGCATATTTTTCTTTGTTTTTGATTGACATATTGTTTAGTTTGTTAAGTTGGCAAATGTAGTAGAGTTATCAAATACACTTTTGTATATTCTGTTATATTAATAGTATATTTCGCTATGTTTGTAAGATGAAGTTAGTACAGTTCGAACCTTTGTTTTTAAGGCATTTTCGCACAGAAGAGTGGCCATTTACTTACCATAATCACAATCATTATGAATTAATGCTGATCAGTGAGGGGAGTGGTATACACGATTTAAATAAAGAACAATCTACTTATCAAGGAAATACGATATTCTTTCTCTCACCAGAAGATAGCCATCACTTTTATATAGAAGAACAAACACGATTTAGAGTCATCAAGTTTTTGCCTAGTGCAGTTAAAGATGGAGTTAATGCTAGTATAACAGATTATTGGGATAACCTATTGATTAACTTAGGTAGGAAATGGGAAGTAAGCAAACAAAATAGTATTGATATAGAGTTGGTTAATAAGATTATTTCAATTGTTGATTTAATGATTACAGAGTGGGAACAGAATGATCATAGAACGACAGAATTACATACTAACTTATTGAGAAGTGTACTAATTCTGATGGATCAATCTACCTCTCAATCGACAGTATTAGCAGAACAATATAATACTTCTAAAATAGAGCGAATACAGAATTATATTCATGCTTATATTCATTTGCCAGATTGTTTAGGAGTAAAGCATTTAAGTCATGAATTTGGTCTTTCAGAGTCAGGATTTAGAAATTATTTTTCAACCAATATGGGGATGAATCTGACACAATATATAAATGGTTTAAAAATAGAAATGATCAAAAAGAGAATTAAGCATAGTGATCATAATTTATCAGCAATAGCATTAGAGTTTGGTTTTACCGATGCTAGTCATTTTACAAAGTATTTTATGAAGCACACTACCTTAACTCCATTACAGTTTAAAAGAGAAAATAAAGTATAAAAAAGGACACTCTATCTTTAGAATAAAGTGTCCCTAAAAAAAATATATGAAAAAATCTACTTCTTATTTCTGTAAGCCCAGTAGAATACTTGTGGTAAGATAGTAAAGGATAAAATCATACAGATGATTAACCCTCCTACGATCATAATTGCTAATGGTTTCTGTATTTCAGATCCCATTCCATTTGATAAGGCTGCAGGAAGTAATCCCATAGACCCCATCAATGCAATCATTACTACTGGTCTTATTCGGCTTTTTACTCCTTCTTTTATTGCTTCTTTTAATGGCATACGATGTTGTAAGTTTTCTCTCATAACTCCAATAAGTACAATACCATCAATAGTAGCTACTCCAAAAAGAATAATAAATCCTATCCCTGCTGATATTCCAAATATCGTGCCAGTTGCCCAAAGTGATACAAAACCACCGATAAAAGCGAAAGGAATAGTTAAGGCTGCTATAGCAGTATCTTTTACATTACCAAAGTTGAAGTACAACAACACAAGAATTAGAATTAAAGAAACAGGAACAACAAGCATTAATTGATTTGCAGCACGTTCTTTACTTTCAAACTCTCCTGCCCATTCCATTTTATTGATAGCAGGCAGTTTTACTTCTTTCTCTACTTTAGCTCTTGCTTCAGCGATAGTACTTCCTAAATCTCTTCCTTCAATACTAAACCCTATACCGATATATCTACTACCACCTTCTCTATAGATAAAGGCAGGTCCTGTGTGATAATCTATCGTAGCAATTTCTTTTAGTGGGACTTGTTTACCATCTAATGAAGGAATTAAAATATCTCCGATTTTATCAGCAGAATCTCTATATTCTTTGTTGAAACGAAGTACAACATCAAACATTCTTTCATTCTCATATAGTGTAGTAGCTGCCTGTCCACCAATAGTCATAGCTATAACAGCCTGAGCATCTGCTGTAGTTACAGCATATTTAGCCATTTTGTGATCATGCAGCTTAATTCTCAATTCTGGTTGCCCAATATTCTTAAATACATTTAAGTCTGTAATACCTTCAACATCTTTGATACTTTTTGCTACTTGATTTGCATACTTTTCTAACTCAAATAAATCATCTCCAAATATCTTAATTACAAGAGAACTCTTTACTCCAGCTACATATTCTTCTACGTTATCTTGTATGGGTTGACTGAATCCAAAATTAACACCAGGGTAGTTCTCTAATTTCAGACGAATCTCTTCTAGAAGTTTGTCTTTTGTAATCTTACGCGTCCATTCACTTTCTGGTTTTAGTTCAGTGTGAAATTCAATATTAAAGAATCCTGTAGGGTCAGTACCATCATTCGGACGACCAGTTTGAGTCAAGACAAATTTTACTTCATCGAATTCTCTAATTTTAGCTTTCATTTCTTTAGCTAATCTTACAGATTCATCTAAGTTAATACTACTAGGCAATGTCGCTCTAATATATAAAGCTCCTTCATTTAACTTAGGCAAGAATTCTGAACCATAATAATGAAATCTAACTCCACAGATAACAAGTAAACCTATAAACATAGAAAGAGTTAACTTCTTATGAGTAAAACTCCAGTTAAACATCTTATAGATATTGTTCTTAAAGAATCGAGAGATAACATTCTCACGTTCTTTGATATCTTTAGTCAGTAAAAGTTTACACATCGCTGGTACATAAGTCAAACTCAATATTAGGGATCCTAATAGAGCATAACCCAATGTAAAGGCTAGGGGAGAGAACATCTTTCCTTCTACTTTTTGGAAAGAGAAAATAGGCATTAAGGCTACGATTAGAATTAATAGTGCAAAGAAAATATAGCTCGCTACACTACTTGCACTTTTCTTAATAGTACCTAGTTTAGACATTCTATTAAACCTTGCCATTCCCACTTGTTCAGCTCGTTTCTCTAGACCTACAAAGACATGTTCTACAATAACTAAAGTTCCTTCTAGTAGCAATCCAAAGTCTAATGCTCCCATTGAAATTAGGTTGGCAGGTAACCCTTGTATCTTCAGCATGATGATAGCAAATAAGAAAGCTAATGGAATAACAGAAGCAACGATAAATGTAGTACGCCAATTGTATAAGAAAATAAATACAATAATAGATACTAAGATAACCCCTTCTACTAAGTTCTTAGATACAGTGTGTACTGTCGTGTTTACAAGGTTAGTTCTGTCTACTACTGTTTGTATCTGTACGTTTTTAGGTAGAATACGCTCATTTAAGTCTTCTATTTTAGCTTTTAGTCCTTCGATAACAGCACTAGGGTTTTCACCTCTTAGCATCACTACAATTCCTTGTACGACATCATCGTCATCTTGAAAAGCAACTTGTCCTAAGCGTGGTTTGGCTGATACCACGACATTAGCTACGTGTTTTACTAGAATGGGAGTACTTCCTTTTACCTCGATAAGGATATTCTCGATATCTTCAACATTGTCTAATAATCCTACACCTCTTACTACATAAGCTTGATCACCACGTTGGATAACATCACCACCAACATTAATATTACTCTTTTCTACAGCTTCGTATACATCTAAAGGAGATAAGTCGTAATTAATTAATTCAGTAGGATTTATCTGTATTTCAAATATCTTTTCTTCACCACCGAAGCTTACTACATCTGCCACTCCAGGTACAGATAGTAATTCTCGTTCTATTACCCAGTCTTGAATAGCAGTAACTTCTTTGATAGGAAGATCGCTCTTAATGATATATCTAAAGATTTCTCCTGTTGCTCCAGAAGGCGGCTCTATTTCAAAATCAGCTCCTTCAGGCAGATTTACATTTCCCATTCTGTTAGAAGCATATTGTTGAGCGAAGAAGTCATCTACTTCATCATTAAACAATACTGTTACAACAGATAGCCCAAATAGAGAGATAGATCTTACCTCTGCTTTATTAGGAATGGTGTTAACCTCCTTTGAAATAGGAAGGGTAATAAACTTTTCTACTTCTTCTGCACTACGACCAGGCCACTGTGTGATAATACGCGCTCTCGTATTAGTCACATCAGGGAAAGCTTCAATAGGCGTGTGTATATAACTATAAATCCCTCCAAACAATAATAACAATACACCGAAGATGACGATGAATGTGTTTTTAAGTGAAAAGGATACTATATTTTTGACGAATTTTTGCATAAATAAGTTTTTTAAAAAGAATTACAATTTGTTGTTTAACTGTTCATAAATGAGTAATTCATTTGTAGTTACCACCATTTCGTTTTCCTTTACACCTTCGTTGATGTAGGTATAGATACTATTTTTAGATTGAGGTGTGATCTTTCTAACTTCTTGTTCACAATCATTTTTATATATAACAACATAGTTTTGATTATTGTCAAAAATGATAGCGCTATTAGGAATAGCAAGAGATTTACCCTCGTTTGTTTCTAACTGAATAATGATATCAGCAGACATTCCCGGCTTTAATTTCATCTCTTTATTTTCCATTGAAATACGAGCTTTTAAGACTCTTTCTTCTGTATCGAATACTTGAGATACTTTAGTTACTTTTCCTGCAAAGTATTCATCAGGATAAGCTAGGGTAGATACTTTTACCTCTTGGTTCGGTTGTATATGGCGCATATTAGCAGTATATACGTTAGCCATAATCCATACATCTGATAAATCTGCTATAGTGAATAGAGGTTCATCACCAGCATTTACAGTCATTCCTGTACTGATGCTCTTAGTCACTATATATCCTGCCTGAGGAGCCACTACTTTTACTATACCAGATTCACCATGAGTATTGAAGATTGCCATACTACTTTTAGCAGCAGATACTTTACTTTTTAATGCTTTTACATCCTCTTGTGCTTCTAATAATTCTTTTTGAGAAGCGATACCATCTTTATACATAGCTTCAACAGACTCAAGTTCTCTAGTAGCTACTTTTAATTCTGCTTCACTTGCTTTTAATTCTGTATAGATTTCATTGGTATCTGTACTTTTTATTTCGGCTAGTAACTGTCCTTTTGCAACATAATCTCCTAACGAGAAGTAAGTATTAGCAACTAATCCATCTACTAAGCTATGATATGGAACAGTTTTATCTTGATTGTAATCAATGTATCCATTAAGTGTAATACTTCGCTCTATAGGTCTTAGAGTTACTTTTTCAACATCTAAGGTATTTTTAATAGCTTCTGAAAGGCATTCTTGTGTAGTAGAAACCTCTTCATTAGTTTTATTTTCTTTATTACAGCTTATTAAAACAGCATTTAATAATACTAGTGTAAGTATAGAATATTTTGTCATTGTCTTTTTATTTAATTCTTATAAGTCTTTTCCTACAGCGTATTGTAGTTTTTCAAAGTGATCGTTTAAATCTTTTCTTGTTTCTAATAGAATTGTTTTGTTCTCTATATAAGCTTCTACAAAGTCTAAATATTCGATTAAACTCACATTTCTCTTTTGGAAGTTCTTTAAATATGCTTCTAGTAGTTGATCTAATTGTTGCTCATACTCACTATCTATATCTTTATAGAGTTGTTCTGCGTGATAATAATTTCTAAAAGCTTCTACTATATCATTAGCAATCTCATTTAGTTTGCTTTGTGTATCCAGTTTGGCTAATTCTATATCTATTTTAGCTTCCTTAATACCTCCTTTATTTCTATCAAAAATAGGTAGGTCAAAAGAGATTCCAAAACCAACAAAATCACGCATAATATTACCTCCTCTGTCATAATCTACTCCTAGCGTAATATCTGGAACACGTTGTGCTTTCTCTATCTCTAATCGCTTTTCAGATTGTTTCTCTAGAGTTTTGCTTTTTAAGGCATCTGGACGTTGTTCCTGAGCAGTGATAATCCAATTCTCTAATTCTAATTCAGATACCTCTTTCTCAGGAGCTACTAGTTTATCAGTAATAACGACCAGGGTGCTATTCCCAATATTGATAAAGTTTTTAAAGTCTTTTATAGCTTCTTCAAGTTCTTTATTGATGTTAACCAATTCTTTTTTAAACTGAAGTTCTGCTGCTTTTAAGCGAATGTATTGTGCTTGACTTATATTCCCTTGATCTAATTGGTTCTTGTATGCACTAATTAGGGACTTAGTACTTTCTATTTGTTTTTCGTATATCTTTTGTTGTTCTTGAAGTATCTGTAAGTCAGATAGATTACCTCTTAGTTCTAACTTAAGCTCACGAATAATACTTTCGAACTCCTGTTGTTTCTCTTCTATAGTTAATTTCTGAAGGTCAATTGTCTTTCTACGTTTACCGCCTGTTTGAATCAATTGTTCTACTCTAAAAGCATATTGTTGTGCTTCACCCCAGTTACCTATAAGCTTAGGTTGTTCTTCTATATCTGTAGTCTTCCAGAAGTTGATTTCAGAAACTTCAAAAGTAGGGTTAGGCCATAATTTTGCTTGTAACAATTGTGCTTCTGCTTGTGAGATTTCTAAATTCTTTGCAATAAGTTCTAAGTTCTGCTCTAAGAAAAGTGCTTCAGCTTCTTCTTTTGATAACATCAGTGTCTTAACGGAGCTATCTTGTGCATAAGTACTTAGTACAAAGGTGGATAGAATGGCTAATAAAGTGTTTTTAAACATTGTTTTTTATTTTAAGGTCAAAATTATTGTTTAGGACTTATAGAGAACTTTGAGTTCCATTAGAGAGAGATTAAAACAACATTAGAAAATGATTAGAAAGCTAATTACTACTCCTCTTTATAGTCGCAATTTTCAATCTATTTAACTTGATTTTGTTTTCTACTTTTCGTTGAGTTGTCATTATTCTATTTAATCTAAAAGTTTAACAAGAACTCTCTTTAATCCAAAACCCTTATTCTTTATAGAATGACTATTACAAAAAAGAAGCCAAAAAGGGTTTTGATCCTAAAAAATATACAATTGTTCAGTATTATTTTTTAAATGGCTTTACGTTTTGTGATGTTTAAATGTGTCAATCAGCTTTGTAATCAATGCTTTATTGTGAATAGTTGACAAAATGTAGTCTCTTAAAAATTAAGAAATGTTGGCAATATTATTGTAAAAGGTCTTTATAGGTGCATTATTGCGAATTATTACACACCTAATACTTTGTATTGTTTGAATATTATGATTTATTAGTATTTATATTTTGTAATTTGTACTATATAAGTAGTAATAAACTAAAGATTTAATTCTTTGTTTAAAAATCAATAATAGCCTTAGGTAAGCCTTATAACGAGGTTTTGGAGTAGATAAATAATAGGGCAGTTTATGCTACTATACTAGAATTAGTGTACAAATAGCCACTCATTAAAATATTTGATTATTATCATTTATGGCTTATAAAGTGCCTTAATCACATGAGAAAAGTAAAAAAAATTAAAACAAACACTAAAAAATTAAAGCTATGCAAAATGCAACAGGAGTAATTAAGAAACTAAAGAGAATGCTAGGGATTAAAACTGATTTACAGTTAGCAGATATTCTTGATGTTAAACCTAATACTATCTCTTCATGGAAAAAGAGAGATAGCTTACAGTATGAAGGCTTAATAGCGTTGTGTAAAGAACACAAAATTGATTTAAATGAATTATTCTTCTCAGATTCTACAGCTGTATACAACAGTAGTTATCACAAGAGAAAAGTAAAAATGATTTCTACTGATCATCACTTTGAGTATTTTTTGGATCCAGAGAAAACTTTGGCTACAGCTCCAAGTTATGTTTTTCCAACGGTAGAGGAAGTAGATACTGCTTTTCAAGTATCAGTGGATAATATGTATCCAACTATTAAAATGACTTCTTATGTGATTACTAAGCATATTAGTGTAGAGGACTTACAGTTATGGCATGTTTATCTATTTGTACTTAGAGGAAAAGGGATTGTTATTTACAGATTTAAAAGAAAAGTAGATGATAATACACTGTTATTGATCAGTGATAATCCTGCATTTGAAAATATCCAGGTAAAAATAGACGATATAAAAGAACTCTTCTGTATTCGAGGCGCTTTTTTACCACAGATGAAAGGTATATCTGAGATATAATCAATGAGAGATACTAAAAGAAAAGAGTAGACAAATAATAGTGATTAGCTACTCTTTTCTTTTAGTATTTCACTCTAAATCTTGTTTAATATTTTAGTTGAAAGCTTATATTTGAAGAAAAAAAGAATGAAACTAAAAGCAAAAGGTTGGAATAAGCATTTAGCAACTGAAATGGCATCTCCATATTTTAAAACACTAATAGAGAATATTAATTGTTTATATGAAACTACTATGGTCTATCCTCCTAAAGAGGAGGTTTATAAAGCATTTGAGCTAGTAGATTTTGACGATGTGAAGGTAGTCATCATTGGTCAAGACCCTTATCATGGGGCATTTCAGGCAAATGGTCTTTCTTTTAGCGTAAGTAAAGGTGTAAAGTTACCTCCGAGTTTACAAAATATCTATAAAGAACTAGAAGATGATTTAGACATTAAGAATATAAATGGAGATCTGACCAAATGGGCAGAACAAGGCGTATTCTTATTAAATGCAACATTAACTGTACAGGAGAAAAAAGCAGGTTCTCATCAGAAGTTAGGTTGGGAGAAGTTTACTGATGCAGTAATAGAACAATTAAGTGAGCACAGAGAGAATATTGTATTTATTCTATGGGGGAGTTATGCTCAAAAGAAAGGAAAGAATATTAATCGTTCCAAACATCTCGTGATAGAGACAGTACATCCATCTCCTTTATCTGTTTATAGAGGATTTTATGGGAGTAAGCCTTTTTCTCAAACAAATGCGTACTTGGAGTCTAAAGGAATTAAAACAATTGACTGGAAGATTTAATGAAGAATTAGGAATTTTTTAACCTATAGCACTCTTCTCTTATGTGGGACTGTATATAAGATAATATTGTTTAGTAACACGAAGTCGGGAGACCTCGCGTGGCAGTATATTCCATCTTTTAAGTAAAGAATGTAATTAACTTAGTTATTTTGATATGTTTAAAATAAAAGACCAAGAATTTGACGTAAAGTATGCTTACTTAGATGCTTTTATGGATAGTTCAATAAAACAGTTAGTCTTCGGATTACAAATAAAGGCTGAAGACACTAAGGGTAGATTAAATAGAAGGGGCCTGTATTTTAATTCAGAGCTATTATTATTTATCAATCCTAATGAACTGAATCAATGGCAAGATATTGCAGGATATGATATAGAATGGGAAGATTATCAAGAAGAGGAGGGGAAGCCTAGAGCTCTTTTTTATGTTTATGAACATACAGGAGTGTATAATGCAAAAATCAACTTTAGAAAAGTTGATAGCAAAATAATAGTGAAGGTGTCTGCTACTATTGACATTTATGCAGATGAAGATTTTGATGAACAATTATCCCTTGAAATAGAAACAGAGGTTCAATTTTTTGGTATACTCTGCGGAAAGAGAAGTGCAGAAGAATGCGCTGAATTAATTGGCAATTATTTAAATATTGACCATTTAAAGTATGTCCAGAACCAATACAACGTTTCACTACTAGTTCCTAAAGATACAGATATGGAAACAAACTTATTAGTACTAGGTGATTATTAAAAGAAAAACATAAACACTAAATAATTAAATATGAAAAAATTACTACTTACTACATTAGCTTTTATGGCTATATCTACAGCTGCGGTAGCTCAGCATCATGAAGAAGGAAAGACCAAAGTAAGCTTTGGGGTTAAAGCAGGATTTAATCAAACTATAGTTACAAAAATAGACGATATAGTAGGCAAATCAGGTTTTCATATTGGAGGTGTAGTAGAAGCTAAGTTTTCTAAGCGATTTGCATTGCAGGGAGAGCTTTTATATACCACAATGGGAGGTAAGTTAGAGAGCCTTGATATTCCTTGGATATCTACAGCTTCATATGATGGAAAGGTAAAGCTAAATTATATCGCTGTGCCGATAATGGCTAAAGTTTTTGTAACCGAAGGTTTCAATATTCAAGTAGGTCCACAATTTAACTTTGCTGTTAAAACAGAAGGAGAAATAAATGGAAAGACTGGTGATATAGGAGAGTTAGTAAATAAGTTTGACTTAGGACTTAATGCTGGATTAGGTTATGATTTTAGAAATAATCTGTTTATTGATATGAGAACTAGTTTTGGAGTAATTGATGTCTTTAAGGATGTTCCTAGTAGCAATAAAAACTTTGCATTTATGGTAGGTGTAGGGTATAAGTTCTAGTGTAATAAAAGTATAAAAAAAACGGAAGCTATATAGCTTCCGTTTTTTTATGATGAACTACCCTAGACGGGTAATTGTATTTCTAAATCCGTAATTAATTACAGTTTTCTTCTTTTCAGTTCAGTTTCGATAAGATCTAACTCTCTATTTGTTTGACCAGCAACAGAAGTATTTTCTTCTGCACGTCTGATTAAGTAAGGAATTACATCACGTACAGGTCCGAATGGTAAGTATTTAGCTACATTAAACTTCTCTTTCGCTAAATTAAAGCTAATATTATCACTCATTCCGTACAGCTGTCCGAAGTATAATCTACGGTCTGTATGAGAGATATTATGTTTCTCCATTAAGTCCATGATTAAGTAAGAACTTTTCTCGTTATGAGTACCAGCGAAGATAGCCATAGAGTCTATGTTCTCTAACATATAAGTAACTCCAGCATCATAGTTTACATCAGTAGCAGCTTTGTCTACACAGATAGGAGATTTATATCCTCTCTCTGTAGCTCTTTCGCGTTCTACCTCCATATAAGCACCACGTACTACCTTCATACCTACATGGAATCCTTCTGCCTTAGCGATAGCGTGTAGATCTTTTAAATACTGTAATCTATCCCAACGATACATCTGAGCAGTATTATAGATCAATGCTTTCTCTTTGTTATACTTTCTCATCATGTCTAATACGATATCATCAGCAGCATCTTGCATCCAGCTGTGCTCAGCATCGATTAATAAAAGAACATCATTGTTATAAGCAAACTTACAAGCCATGTTAAAACGGTAAACGATGCGTTCCCATTCTTTTTCTTCTTCAGCAGTGAAAGCTACTTTCTCACCTTTTTTCACAAACATATCAAATCTACCAAATCCAGTAGGTTTAAATACAGCAAAAGGAATAGAGTCTGGACGTTGTTTAGCATACTCGATTGTCTTAATCGTCATGTTTAGAGCAGCGTCGAATTGCTTTTCAGTTTCTTTACCTTCTACAGAATAATCTAAAACTGATGCCACACCACCTTTAGCGTACATATTATCTACTACAGTTAAGCAGTCATCTTCACTAATACCGCCACAGAAGTGATCGAATACAGTAGAACGGATTAAACCAGTAACAGGCAAATGAGTTTTAATTGCAAAATTTGCAAGGGAAGAACCAAGTTTTACTAAAGTTGGTTTGCTGATCATTTTAAATAAAAAATGTGCTCTTTTTAATTCTTTATTATTTTTAAGAGCAAAAGCTACTTCAGTATTATTAAATAAATTTTTCATTATAAAAAGTAAATTCGTTAGGCAAATATAATTACTCTTTTAGTAATAATTTAATAGTTTTTGGTATTTATCTTCTTATTTAAAATATGTGATATTTTTTAATGGCTTAGTGATTATAAAGTGTTAAATACTTTTAATCCTTATCGAACAAGAACTAAACTCTTAAATTCTTTGATATATCTAATTATAACTTCTTTTAAAAGTTATAAAAAAATAGAGATACTCCGTTGTTTAGTCTTGTTTAGAGGGTTAAGGACTATTTATATCATCAAAATTCTCAGAAAATATCATTGACTTTATAAAGAATACTCTGATAAGAAGAAAAGACCTTTTTAAAACTAAAAAATAGTTGAATACAATTAGAGTATGACAGCTATTCTAGCTTATCCTTAAAAGCATAAATCTGTGCTCTAGAATTAATGTTTAGTTTAAAATAGATTTTACTAATGTGATATTTACAGGTATTAATAGAGATAAATAACTCATCAGCTATCTCTTTATTCGTAGCCCCTTCCCAGAGTAGACTTAGAACCTCCAACTCACGTTCTGTAAGATTGTATTTATTCTTTAATTGATATAGAGGTTGATCTTGTATGGTTGTTTTTTCTTGCTCTACTTTTGTCGTTTTATCTGCATTAAGGCTTTTCTCATATTCTAGCTGCTTATGGTAGTCTTTTACCATATACATATATTGATATAAATATCGTTTATAGATAGAGTTTCGCTCATGTATTTTCTTTACTTCTAATAGGGTAATACAACTAGAACAAATAAGAATAGGAATTCCTATTAAACGCAATGTAGGCCATACGATGAATAACTCGTAAAGCGTATCATTAATAGAAGGAGCGAGAATAATGGTACTAGCGGTAATACATATTATTAAGAAAGAAATATAATTTTTATAATTGTACGTATGATTCAGAATGAAGAATAAGTACAATGCTAGTATCGTTAGTATCGTCGTTATAGGGTGAATGAAACTATTCCCATGACTAGGAACGATAAATAAATTGGATAACAACTCTATCGCCACTAAAGCAAACAGTACAACTATCCCTGTTTTATAGAATTGTTGTTTGTGTTTAAATCTTAAAAAAGGGTAGGGCAGAAGTATTAAGAGCACTAGTGATGTACCAATGTTCCAGGCTAATAAATAACCGATAGTAGCGTGGTGATCAGGTAGATAAAAGTAAATAATGTCCTTGACTAAGAAACTAGAGAATATACTTAATTGTAAGAAAAAACTAAAGCTAAGTTTCTTATACTTGAAAATAATATAAAGTGCAAGAAGTATAACTAGAGAGAGAAATGATATCCCATAGTACAGTCCGATAATAATATATTTAGGAGTATCTGTTGCAAAAAAAGGAAATTGATTAAATAACGGTAATGAAATCATATAAGGTTTATAATGCTCTACATTATATGTTAATATAGAGTGATAATAAATGTTTAATTAGACCTGTTTTTTAGAGAACCTCTCTGCTGATCAAGATGTAAAATTAACTAAAATATCAGTGCAGTACTTTCTTAAATCTGTGTAGTGAAATGTTAAAAAAGTATAGTGTTGTCTATTTGCTATATTCACAGTATTGATATACAAGGTGTTGGTTTGCTTGTAAGAAGGTTATTTTAATGGTGTATATTTCGAAAATAACCGTACTTTAGCGCTATAACTATTAAAAAGGATAGTTAATTTTCTAGTAAAAGATGCTATTTTTGATTTGTCTTTATTGCTAAAAAACTATCCTTTTTTAGTTTACTCTTTTTATGTATTGACAAAAAGAGTAAATATCCAAAGTCCCCACTAGTTATAAAGACCTTAGGCAAAACTAGCGTAAAAGATACATTTCGTTTGTCTATTTTGAGCACCTAATCATGTATTGATTGGGTGCTTTTTTTATTTAGTCTAAGTGATAAAAATTACAATTGTGGATATGAGTAAAAAAGAAAATCCAGCTTGTCTGCTGACAGCTGGATTTCTTCTTATTTAGTTTAGGAGCTCTTTTTCTACTTGAAGTAAATCTTTAAGTATATTTTCTCGCTCTTGTATAAAGTAAGTATTGTCTTCTTTAAAGAGGTTTTTATAGTAAGTGATTCCCTCTAGTAAGTTCTCTTTTGTCTTCATTAGCTTTTTCAGTTTTGGTGCTGATTGTTCTAATTCTAAAGCTGACTTTTCTTGTCTATAATGATCCAGATACATTCTTAATTCTTTAATAAAGAAATGAGGACGCTCTTTAGTGTCGATTACATTATCTCGTCCATAGATATGATTGACCATTTTCTTAAGAGATACTTCCTTAGTGAAGTAAGCAATATTAGGCCCAGGACAGATAGCTACTCCTTGTGCTTCTCCTTTGATAGGCAAGTTAAGTTCCATATAAGAGGCATTGGCTAATCCTATACATAGACATGCTTTCTCTGTTATCTGTTGATACTTCTTATTGTATTCTTCTTGGCTAATATTATCCTTATCCTGTTCTAGCTTTTCTATTTCGATAGTTTGATACTTTCTAGAAGCAGTACACAGTCCTTCATTCGAATAATTCTTATTCAAGGCTAGGTATTTTCTAGGACAAGAACTACCTGCTTTGTTCTTATTGATTCTCTCTGACTTAAAGAAGTCGTTAGAAGTTCCTTTAATACTATTAAACGGCACGCCTAAAGGAGAGATATTACTCAAGTATAGATCTTCTTCTTTTGCCTTAGCCAGTAATTCTCTAGTAGTCTGATCTACAGAAGTAGCCTCAGGTACTAATAAGAATGGTGAGCCCCAACCTACAGAGTCTACTTCGTAATGCTCTAGTAAGAACTGATGCTCGGCTGCTGTACCTACACCTCCCTGAGCTGTAATCTTTAAATCAAGAGGAGTAGAAGGAACAAATCTATTCTTTTGTTCTAGAGCTTTCACTAGTAAGTCATGGGTAGAACTTATTAATTCTGCTTTTCTAGCTTTAAACTCTTCTAATATTACTCCCATTAGATAACCATCTGTAGCGAAGGCATGCCCACCACAGTTAAGCCCAGACTCTATGCGATACTCAGATACCCATAATCCCTTTTTGGCTAAGAAATTCCCCTGTATTAAGGCAGATCTAAAGTCACTTACTTTTAAGATGATTTTCTTCTGTAAAGTACTGTCAACAGCTGGATAAAAAGCGTCAAACTCCTCAAAATAGCTAAACAATCTTGGATTCATACCTGCAGATAAGACTACGGATGAGTTTAAAGTACTGTTCACAAAGCCTCTTAGGGCAGCATGTGCATCATTGTACTCTACTGGTAAGGCTTCTTTTTTATTGAAGTTCTCTCTATCTACTTTAGTCATGATATTGACATCTATAGCACCAGGGGTAAGGTAGTGCTCTAGAACTCCCTTCAGATGATCTATAGATAGCTTATCATCTAAGTGCTGCTGTAGATTCTTTCTGATCTCTGATACAGATGGCAACATATCGATATAATCCTCAACCTCTTTTTTGCTTTCTAAGAAAGAAGCTTTTAGGTTTTCGAATTTCCCTTTTACGATGGTGTCTAATGTATTTAGATAAGCTGTAATACGCTTGGCTCTAAAGTCCTCTATCTTCTTCGTTATCTCTTGATAAGGCAGTTCGAATTTCTCACAATAGAACTTGTTCATGCGTTCTATTAATTCATCATCCATCACAGAGATAGTAGAGGAGAAACCATACTGAGCCACTCTCACTGGACTATCAATCGTATAGGCCAATCCCATCACCGGAATGTGAAATGAATGTATTGGTTTTAATTTCATTTTGGTTTGTTTGTTATATTTTATAAGGGAGGGAAATTCTTCAAATATTCTGAGTAATTAAGTGACAAATATCATGTTAGGAGATTATCTCATATTAAATTTATGTAAAGACCTAGGGAAGAAGGGAGAGATTAGAGATAGAATAGTTAGAAGGAAGCAGGTATAAGTAATAGATTGTATTGTTTGTAATCATCTCACAATGAGAATAATTTAACCACTGTAAATTCTAAAAACAGGACAAATCACATATGTTAAAAGTATTAACATTTAGGCGTTTTTTTGTGATTTACAGCACGCGACAAAGCCAGTGATAGCAAAGCTTTTGGGAAGGTTGTTTGGACGTTGTTCGGAAGTTCTTTGCAAAGTGTTCGGAAAAAGGGGGTGTTTTCCGAACACCTTCCGAACAAACCACAACGGAGACCGCATGAATACTCGGTTTGTAGTGAATTTACAATGTTAAAAAACTTGTTAAAATTTTAAAATTGAGATTTTGAAAGCTGTGATTTGTGCTTTCTTTTTGGTGAGATGTACCAGACTTTGAATAGAAGAATATTCTCAATAATAGGCATTGAGTCAAAGCCTTTACTGTAGGCAAAGGTAGTAAAAAAATAGATAGGAGAAAAGAGGGTATAGTTTGTAGAACTTATCTCTTACATAGAACTGAGTCTAGTAAAAACGCTGTAGGTCTTTAAAATAAAAAGCCAATAATAGTCTTCTATCATTGGCTTTTAAAGTAATAAGCGATTTTCTTTTTTAATTAAATCTTAATTCTGCTGTATATAGAATAATGACTTCTGTTAGATTATAGTCCTCATCATAAATAGGAGAGTAAAAATACACATATACAGAATCTTTAAATTTCGTTAAGGGAATTGTCTCATAGCTAGACAAATTATTAAGTACTTTTATTGTTCTATTTCCAACCCAGTGCTCTGCATTTCCTTTTGGATTTTTATCAAATCGATGGTCTTTAGCGTTCGTATAATACCAATAAGTAGGTACTTCATCCGAAATAATCAGTTCTTTATTAGGATTAAAAACTTCATCTGCGATAGCAGTGCTGTTAAACCATTCTACTTCTAAATCAGCTTCGCCTATAGCAGAGCGATAGATATCGTTATCAAAAGTAGCTCCTATTAGAAAACCATCTACATTATTTGAAGTAACTTCGAATACAAATTCATTGCTTTTAAGTGTGACAACTCCATCCTGCATAGGAACGATAGCACCATTTTGTTTCACTTCTACTTGTACAGTTCCTTCTTGTGCCCAGCTGCTTATTTGTACAGTTATGAATAGTAATAAGCTAAGACCGATTTTTTTCATCTTTAATTTCTATTTTTTGATCGTTTATGAAGCAAAGGTAAGCTATATATACTGTACTAATATTCGCTGTAAATGGGGATATTTACGAAATGAGAATAGTATGATCTTTGAAATAATATAAAAGAGTGTAATAAAGATGTATATAGGTACAACAACCCCTGGGCGTAAAGAAAGATTCATTATAGTAGAAAAAGGAGATTATGCTCAATCTCTCATAATCTTTAGTCAAGAAGAACGAATAACTAATTTAATTATATCAGGACAGGAAAGTGGCTTAGAAATATTATTAGATGAATCCTTTGCTCCTTTGTTTAAAACGATACAGATTCTTCACTTAAAAGATATCAATATTGATAAGAATTGGCTATATCAGTTTGTAAACTTAAAGCGCTTAGAGATTAAAGGTTGTCAGTATAAAGGGAAAGAACCATTAGATTGGTTGAAGTTTACAACTTTGGAGGAATTGTTTACTCCCTATTCTAAGCTATTTGAGAATTTGTTTGTACATCCTACTTTAAGAACAGTCTTTATAGAAAACTTTGATAAGGAAGGCTTTGTTTTTCCCGTAAACACTGTAATAGAATCTTTATCAATAGAAAAGAGTAAAGAGTGTAAATGGAGTAGTTTAGTCAACTTAAGTGCCTTAAAAGCACTTTATTTGGTAAAAATACCTACGCTGATAGATGTTAATTGGTTAAGTACACTTACGCACTTAGAAGATATAGAGTTGAGTGCTTGCAAAAAGATAAATAATGTGATAACGTCTATTGCAGAGGTAAGTACTTTAAAGGCTGTTTATTTATCAGCTATGGGAGATATTGAATCATTAAAACCATTTGAGAAGCTTCAAAATTTAAAAGAGTTAACCATCGAAGAAGGAGGAAGGCTTATCGATAAGAAAAGTAGTACCATTCTAAACAAACTAAATAATCTTGAATATAGTATAGAGATGAAAAATTATGTAGATAGTAGTGAAGAGTAGAACTAGATACTAATAAAGCAAAAGGGGATGTACATAACATCCCCCTTTGTTTTTATGGTATAATCTTCTTTCTAAGTGAACTTAGCATAGATACTTCAGATTCTTCTTGTTTCTTTAATGCGGCAATGCTAGCTGTAATCTTGAATATCTTTTCTGAAAGTGAGGATAACCACATCAGTTGCTCAATAACCAATACAGACTCTTCCATCAGGCTCTGTATTTGTTTATCATCAGAGTAAGTTTTCTTTAATTCGTATTCACGGATACCTTTTAGATATGACATACTGAGATTAAAGTTCTCACTGCGTTCTATGATGGTTATCTCACCATTATTATAATCTTCTAATAGAGCGATAGTTTGTTTTAAATTACCTATTGTGTAGTCCATAACTACATTAAATGCTTCAGAAGCTTTGGTAGTTGTATGTGACTGTACGTATATTCCTATAGAAGCAGCTGTCGAAAGGAAGGTATGATTAAGTACAGCTAACTCATAGAGTTCTGTTCTATACTTCTGTTTAGACTTAGGCTCTTGGATCATACGTTGAAAAGAAGCCATAAGGTTACCTATCTCAATAAAAGCATATTTTCTAGCTAATTTATAAGGTAGGGTTACTTCTCCTTTTTCATTGTAGTAAAGCGTAATTTCCTTTACGTACTCTTTATTCGCTTCTATCGATTTTTTTAGATGTGTATTTAGGTTTAAGAATTCCCATGAAGGCCATAGTAGATAGTTCGCTCCGAAGGCTAATAGTGCTCCTATGATAGTATCAATAACTCTATAGATCATAACATCCATAAAATCAGGTGTAAGTAATCCATATATCAGTACTACATACATCGTGATAAAGGTAACTCCAACTTTATAGTCTGTATGAGAGAACGAATACCCTATAATCATGGTTAGTACTGTAATATATGCAATAACTGTAGCACTAGGAATAATATATAACAATCCTATAGCCATTAAACCTCCAATAACAGTACCTATTACACGCTCAAAAGATCGCTGCTTAGTCAATCCAAAACCAGGACGCATAATAACAACGATAGTTAGTAATATCCAATACCCGTTTAATACACCTGATATTTTACTAACGATAAGTCCTGCTAATATGGTCAAGGTAAGTCTTAGAGCATGTCTAAATATGGTAGAGGTAAAGTTTAAGTTCTCTTTTAGAGTTTCTAAACGATAATGCACAGGAGTTAAGAATTTCTCTAAATCCTTAAAGCGCTCTTCTACATCTGCACTAAATGCTTTCTCTGTTAGAGCTTTTTCTAAATCATGAATTTTGTTTACCTGATTTTCCGCATAATGGATAACATTCGAGAACATGACTACAGCTTCTACCATATTAGTAGACTCTCCATTCTTAACAAAATCGTTAAGCATGGCCTGAATCTCTGCTAATTCTTTAGATAGGTCATATTTAGATCTATACTTAGTCCCTAAGTTTATAGAGTAGGCAATATCGTCAATTGTCTCCGCAAAGTGATAAGCTAATTTCTGATAACATTCTATAATTTCAGGTCTTTTGCTAAATAACTCATGTAATTTATTGTGTTCAAAAGAAGTAGACACAGCTACTTCTAGTATTTCTACTAGAGTAGAGAAGGCTACTAGCAATCTACGGTTATTAGAAGAGTTGCCTGTATTAGCTTTATTTCGAACTAAATATTCTCTCAGGTTTTCATGTACCTCATTGAGGCTTACTTGTATATTTAATTGTTCTTCTGTGATCTTTTCTACATTAGCATTCTTATCCCACAGTTGTCCTCTGTGTTTTAGATAATCTGCTGTAAGCTCCATACACTCAGATGTCTGTAATACAGCATATCGCTTAGGTCTAAGGAGATTAAAAGTAACGGATACCAATAAGTAAAGTAATCCTCCTAATAGAAGCATTAAACAGTGCATGAATAGGGCATGACCTTCATAACTATGTGCTAATCCTAGACTGGCTGCTAATAATCCTGTAAACGACAGCATATTTGCACGATGTCCATATACAGATATCATGCTTAAAGAGAAAAATACAAAGACAAAAATCGGGTAGAAATACCAGTTGCCATCAGTAATGGATAGGGTGAAAGTAACAGCTGGTACAGTAAATGCACCTACTAAAAGCCCTATTATTTTATCTTTTTTATTACTAGGAATATCAACAGGAGCTGTTAACATGGCACCAATAGCCGCAGCAAAAGCCCAATCAAAAGCTTCATAGGGCATTAGTATTAAAAAAGGGACAACAGCTGATATAGTAATTTTTAACGAATCTGCAAGATGCGTATTATCTGTGAATTTTCTAGCTTTTCCTAGCATAGGTTACTTAATCTTTGGCTTTAATTAGAGAATAGTACTTTTTATCAAGCAAGATAAAACAAATAAGACATCAAAAATAATTTGTAGTATTATTTATTCATTTATTTTTGAGTATTTTTGCACCTTTAGAATAAAATAAGAAGACATGATATTATCAATAGTTGGGTATGGTGACGCTGTTCTACGTAAAGTGGGAGAAGATATCACTAAAGACTATCCAAACTTACAAGAGCTAATAGCTAATATGTACGATACAATGTATGGAGCACATGGAGTAGGATTGGCGGCACCTCAGGTAGGATTACCTATTAGATTATTCGTTGTAGATACAGCTCCTTTTGCAGAAATGGACGGGAACACAGAAGAAGAAATAGCTTTTTTAACTACTTTTAAAAGAACATTTATAAATGCTAAGATTTTAAAAGAAGAAGGAGAAGAGTGGTCTTTTAATGAAGGATGTTTGAGTATTCCAGATGTTCACGAACCAGTTAAAAGAAAATCTAAGATACAAATAGAATATTTTGACGAAAACTTCGTTAAACATGTAGAAGAATTTGATGGTCTTGCGGCACGAGTTATTCAACATGAGTACGATCACATTGAAGGTGTGCTGTTTACAGATAAAATATCTATCTTAAAAAAGAAGTTAATTTCTAAAAAGTTAAATAATATCCTTGAAGGAAAAATATTTACAGATTATAAAATGAAATTAACTAAGAAAAAAGGTAGATAAATAACTTGATTATTAATAACAATTTAAGATATTTGCGACTCTTAAAGTAAAATTTAGACAAAAATGAGTTTAGAAAAAGTTTTAGCTATTTCGGGAAAACCAGGTTTATATGAGTTACTAGTACAAACTCGTACAGGATTTATCGCTGAATCATTGGCTGATGGGAAAAAAAGTACAGTAGGATTAAGAAACAACGTTAGTTTACTATCAGAAATTTCTATCTATACTTACAATGAAGAAGTAAAGTTATTTGAAGTTTTCAGAAACATTGCTGCAAAAGAAAACAATGGTGAAGCTATTTCTCACAAAGAAGACAATCCTACATTAGTGGCTTACTTCAGAGAAGTATTACCAGAATTTGATGAAGAAAGAGTATATGTTTCTGATATCAAAAAAGTATTGAATTGGTATAATATCATTCAAAGAAGAGGATTAATTGCAGAAGCTTTTAGTGCAGCTGCAACAGAAACTGAAGCAAAATAATTTATAAGAATTATATGTAGAAAGCCCGTTTTGTAAAAAGCGGGCTTTTTTTTATTTTAGACCAAAAGAATCAAGATGCATACAAGACAAGAGCAATTAGAGGCTATAGATCGCTTACTAACTATACTAGACGAGCTTAGAGTAAAATGTCCATGGGATAAAAAACAAACATTCGATAGCTTAAAAAACCTTACTGTAGAAGAAATGTATGAATTAGTAGATGCTATTACAGAAGGGGATACGGACGAAATGAAAAAAGAACTGGGGGATTTATTAATGCATATTGTTTTTTATGCTAAGATAGGTAGTGAACAGTCTTTGTTTGATATTAAAGATGTTGCTGATAGTATCTCAGATAAACTTATTTTTAGACATCCTCATATTTATGGTGATGTAAAAGTAGATTCTGAAAAGGATGTATTGGCAAATTGGGAAAAACTAAAATTAAAAGAGGGAAACAGATCAGTCTTAGCGGGCGTGCCTAAAGGTTTACCAGCTTTAATAAAAGCTTATCGCATTCAAGAAAAAGCAAGTGGAGTAGGGTTTGATTGGGATGAAGCCAGTGATGTTTGGCAAAAAGTAGAGGAAGAGATAGAAGAGTTTAAGGTAGAAGTGAAGGCCGACAATCAAGACCTAATGGAAGAAGAATTTGGAGATATCTTGTTCACACTAGTTAATTATGCTCGTCATAAGGGGATTGACCCTGAAAAGGCATTGGCTAGATCTAACAGTAAGTTTATTTCTCGATTTAATATAGTAGAAGAATTAGTTAATAAAGAAAAAGGTGGTTTTGAAGATGTAACTCTTCAAGAATTAGATCAATATTGGAATAAAGCAAAAGAATAATAGTTCTACAGTCATCTCTATTCAAAATTTGTTTAGCATAAATGAGTTAAACTAAAAATAGAAGTCCTTATGCCGTAATGTGCATAAGGACTTGGGAGTGTAACACAAACTGTGTCAGTCTCCATTTCCTAGCTTTTGGGCTTAAGC
>NZ_DAMANB010000032.1:0-36795 GCF_032073645.1 Myroides sp. | reverse complement strand
ATGTACATATTTTATTATACAATTATTTTAATGACACAGTTCACGGGACACCCTCTTCTTTCCATCTTTTGGCCATATCCAATATTCAGCAATCAATGCCACCTCATTATAATCCATTAACATCTCACTTGAAAAACCTCCTGGATCTTCTCTATTATCAATAAAGTGAGCAGTACCACCACTAAATGGCCCAAAACCTGAAGTGTATTTATAAAAACTAATTACTAAAGTATCTTTCTTAGGTATTGTATCAATTATACTTTTCACTATTTCTTTTGTTTCTTCTATATTGTCTTCATTTGTATTCTTTAATAAAAAAAGATGAGGCATTACATTAGATCTAATGACTTCTACTTTCCTATTACAAGAACTAAACACTACTAACAATAAGACTAAAACTAATATGTCTTTTACCATCTCAAATTATTCTAATAAATTATCTTTCTCTTTTACCCTGAACTTTCTACAATTATGTCTTACATAAGAATAAAAAGGGTCAAAAACATACTCATAAGATGAGATCCTTCACTGCGTTCAGGAAGACATAGCAAATGGAAACACTGACCACAAACAATGTCATGCTGACGAAGGAAGCATCTCACAAATAACTCAAAGTGAAGATATCTTCGCATATTTTAAACTCCGCATGGATTACAACTTTTCCCTCTTCCTTATTCATACTGTTCTAATTTATTATACAACATTCCATACCTACCACTACTATCAAAATAAACCTCATCATCTATATCGTCATCACCATTATCCATACGACAGATATAAGATTCAAATGAATATCTCTCCTTAACAAGATCTAACCTACACTTTAGAATATCTAATCTCTCTTTATCTGTCCTTCCTTCAATATCTCCTAAAGCGAAAAACATCAATAACTCTATCTTATCTTCATCTTTAGTAATATCTACAAATAAATTGGGAATACAGTACCCATCAAAGACAACCTCTTCTACACCAAAACCAAAATTCAGATAAGTAGCATGATTCAACATATCTATATCAAAGTGCATTGCTTCTATCTCAACGTTGTCATATATCACACAACTAAAATTACGAGACTTTTCTAATAACAATGACACGAGCTCTAACTGTCTCTCTCGAAACGTCCCATAAAATACTACATCAATTAATTCTGCTGACTGCATAATAACTCTTTTAAGTTTAGCCCTACGACAACCCGCAGACCCCATTTTTACATATTTTAATCTGGAACATTAAAAACTAATCAAACACCGAGTCTAACACTCCATAAACCTCTTCACTACTCTTAAATACTAGAGTACGACTACCTTGTATCTGTATAGATACCCTCCCCTTATGATAAACAAAGTTCACCTCCTTTAGATCAATACTCCCTTTTCCGAAATAGCGTCCTCTTCCGATATGATAAGTCATACGTCTACTGCTCTTTGAGATAAAAAGAGTTCCACATTCTTCACCACCTTTTAGGATAAGAAAAGAGACTGCTTCATCATTCACACTAGAGAGGATTAATTCATAACTACTGAATAAGTGACTAAGTCCAAACACCATTATTATCTAATTTAAAACACATTAAATGTACTCATTTATCTTGTTACAAAACTCAATTATTCAAACATATAGCTCACGTTGTTGCGGATTTATAATACTTGCCTTTACTTACTGTGACACGCAAAATATTGAGTCTCTACTTGCTAGTGTGGACTTGTAACTCATGCCATGTATCACTTGGCGAGAATTCGTTGTCTCTGACATGTCCTTCCCTATCATCCCGATATGCTCCATAGTTGATAGGCTAGTGATAGGCTTATTTATAGCACTTTTTAGCCGAGCACATGCCCATCACATACCGACCACAAGCTGACCACCCGTAAAAAAGCACTAAAAACACCACTAGTAACGATTTGTCTCTTTCGATTAAAACACGAATGCAAAACTTTTAATATCTTCACAGTTCCAAAATTGTTAGAAAGATGACTATACTAGATGAAACAATCCATCCTGGTGAAACCAAGACTTTAAACCTTGAAATCGCAAGATTACACACAGCTACTAAACTAAAAATACCCGTTATCGTATCTAGAGCTAGACTAGACGGTCCTACCGTATTACTCTCTGCTGGACTACACGGTGATGAGCTGAATGGGGTGGATATCGTACGTCAGATAGTACATCGCGGAATGAATGTCCCTAAGCGAGGTACGATTATTTGTATCCCTGTGATTAATATATTTGGGTTTATTAACCAATCTAGAGAGTTCCCTGATGGTAGAGATATGAATAGGGTATTCCCTGGTAGTAAGACTGGTTCACTAGCAGGGCGCTTTGCCCATTATCTCGTGAACTATATCTTGCCTCATGTAGATTATGCTATCGACTTTCACGCAGGAGGTGCAAGTAGATTTAACGCTCCTCAAATCAGAATCGCTCCAGAAAACCTAGAGTTAGAAGAGTTAGCGACTATCTTTCACCCACCTTTCCTATTGTACTCAGCACAGATAGCAGGTTCTTTTAGAAATGCGTGTGCTAAGAAAGGTATCAAAATGTTGTTATTCGAAGGAGGGAAGTCCTTAGATATTAACTCTGATGTATCTGAAATGGGAGTAGAAGGTACGAAGCGATTCTTACACTCTTTTGATATGTTGAAAGATGAGTTTAGCATCTGTCCTCCTAAAGAGGATATGACCATCATCACCAACTCTATTTGGGTACGTGCTAAGCGTTCTGGATTATTACACGATCAGGTAAAAATAGGTTCGTATGTAGAAAAAGGAGCTGTACTGGCAGAGGTATCTGACCCGTATGGAAAAGAAAACACAACAATCAAAGCACCGAATGCAGGCTATGTAATCAATGTAAATGATGCTCCTATAGTCTATCAAGGAGATGCAGTATTTCACATCTCAAAAACATTAAAAAAATGAATAAAGAAGAATTAAGATTAAAATATAAAGCTCTTCGCGATAACTTAGACTTAGATAAAATAGATGATCTAAGTTTAGAAATCGCAAATCAAGCACTACAGTTACCGATCTGGGATAAGGTGAACTACCACCTGTTTCTAAGTATTCGAAATAAAAAGGAAATAGATACAGAATACCTACTGCAGATACTAGCGGGTAAGGATAAGAATACTATCTTATCTAAATCTGACTTTAAGGAGGGAACATTATCACATTACCTCTTGACGGACAACACTACGATTAAAGTCAATAGTTATGGTATTCCTGAACCTATAGACGGCATTCAAGTAAGCGAAAAACAACTTGATGTAGTCTTCATTCCCTTATTAGCTTATGACAAACAAGGGAACAGAATAGGCTATGGCAAGGGGTTCTACGATAGATTTTTAGCAGAATGCAAGCCCGATGTCGTTAAAGTAGGACTGAGTTTCTTCCCACCAGAAGACCATATCAGTGATGTGAGAGAAGGAGATATTCCTCTTGACTATTGCATCACACCTACAGAAGTATATCGATTTTAATACATATAAAACGAGGCAATATTGAGGTATTGTCTCGTTCTTTTTATAGATCTATTTGAATACAGACACCTTGCTATTAGCCTTCTATCAACAGTTAAAACTAAATTAGGATTAGTGAGTTAAGGAAAATATTTTTATGTTTATTAAAAATATTAACCAATGATCAAAAACACTATCACCTTACTTACACTTTCTCTTGTAAGTTTAGCATGGGGACAGCAATCACCTAAATTTGCTTCTACCCCATCACTAAGCCCTGATGGAAAGACTACTTACTTTAGCTATAATGGCGATATATGGCAAGCTCCAACATCTGGTGGAGAAGCTCTAAGAGTAACTGCCTTAGAAGGCAACGAGACTAACCCTCGCGTATCTCCTGATGGAAAATGGCTTGCATTCTCTTCTGACCAATACGGCAACAGAGATGTATTCTTAATGCCTCTAACAGGAGGACAAATCACACAACTTACTTACCACCAAGCTTCTGAAGATGTAGAGAGTTGGAGTTGGGATAGTAAGACAATTTACTTCACTTCTAATGCGAATAATAACTTTGGTTCTTATGCTATAGATATCAATGGTGGTACTCCTAAACCACTGTTCACAAACTACTTTAATAATACAAATGGATTAGTTGTTACTCCTGCTGGTGAGTACTTATTCACTAGTTCTATGGAGAGTGCTAGTCAGACTACTCGTAAGCGCTATAAAGGAGAGAACAACCCAGATATACTAGGTTATAATCCTACGACTAAGGCATTCAAATCTTATACAGATTATGAAGGAAAGGATTTTAACCCTACAGTAGATAAAAATGGGAAGATATACTTCATCTCAGACGAGAACAATGGTAACTATAACTTATACACCTTCGAGAATGGAAAGAAAGTAGCCTTGACGAACTTCGATACTTCTATCAAGAAACCTTATGTGTCAGCTGATGGTAGCAAAGTCGTTTTTGAGAAAGATTATATGATTTATGTACTTGATACAGCTACTAAGTCTATAACACCTCTAGCTACTTCTGTTAACACAAATAAAGCTATCGAGAAAGATCAGTCTTATGCTGTAGAAGAGAATATGGAATACTTCGATGTATCTCCTGATGCCAAGAAGATTGCATTCGTTAGTCGTGGAATATTATTCGTATCGGATATCGAAGGAAAATTCGTACAAGCAGTATCGGATGGTAAAGAACGTGTAATGGAAGTAAAATGGTTAAAGGACAACAAGACGCTACTATACAGTCAGACTTATAAAGGATACCAAAATTGGTTTAAAAGATCTGCTGATGGCAAGGGAACAGTTACTCAATTAACTTCTGATAATCGCAACAACAGAGACATTACTTTAAATAAAGAAATGACTAAAGCTGTATACCTAAGTGGTAGAGATGAAGTGAGATTATTAGACTTGACGACTTATACTTCTAAAGTAATAGTGAAAGACGAAATATGGGCATTCCAAAACTCTAAGCCTTCTTTCTCTCCTAATGGGGAGTATGTGTTATTCACTGCTAAGCGCAATTTCGAAGAGGACATCTTTGTTCATCATATCGCAAAGAATGAGACAATTAACTTAACGAATACAGGTGTAGCAGAGTCTAGCCCTTACTGGTCCCCTAGTGGTAAGTATATCTACTTTATGAGTGACAGACTTAATCCTTCTTATCCTCTAGGAATGCAAAATCCTAGTATCTACCGATTCTCTGTAGATTGGCAGACAGATGCATTTAAGTCTGATCAGTTTGACAAACTATTCGTAGAAAAGAAAGAAGAGGATACAAAAGATACTAAGAAAAAGGACAAAAAGAAAAAACAAGAAGATACCCCAAAAGTGAAATCTATTAAGATAAACACAGAGGGACTGCTTGATCGTATAGAGCAGGTAAGTGACCGTTTTGGTAACCAATATAATCCTATCGTATTCGCTGATGATAAGAAAGAGGTAGTGTTCTATAACACGAATCAAGAAAACGGAAAGGGCAATTTATACAAAACGGTTTACGAAGACTTCGAAGAAAATAAAAGTGAGAAAGTATTCGATAAACGCGCGAATCAGTTACTTCAACGTGACAAAAAAGTATATGCACTAATCAGTGGTAATATCTATAGCTTTGAGTTAAGCAAAGGAAAGCCTGAGCAGATTAAAATCAAACACAGCTTTACTAAAAACTTGGCAGATGAGTTCAACCAAATGTATTATGAGACATGGGCTGGTGTAGAGGAGAATTTCTATGACGAAACTTTCCACGGTATAGATTGGAATAATATGAAAGAGCAATTCGCTCAATATCTACCTGATGTTAATAGTAGAAATGACCTGCGTATCTTGCTGAACGATATGTTAGGAGAATTAGGTTCTTCTCATTTAGGGTTTAATTCGTCTGGAAGTGAAGAAAAGACAAAACTAAGCTACAGATCTTATGAGACTGGTATCGTATTCAATACGGATAAGCCTTATCAAGTAGAGCGCATCGTACGTAAATCTCCTGCTTATGCTACAGACATAGATATTAAACCAGGGGATGTATTAACCAAAGTGAATGGGCATAAAGTAGATGAGAAAGCGAATAGAGATACTTATTTCACCTTCGCTAATAGTCAAGAAGAAATCAGCTTAACCTTCAATAGAGGAGGAAAAGAGATTAATACGAAGCTGCATCCTATCTCTTTTGGAGACATGAAGTCATTACTGTATGACGAATGGATTTATACGAATAAACAACGTGTGAACAAGCTAAGTGATAATCGTATCGCATATACGTATATGAAGAATATGACGTCACCAGAGTTAGACAGATTCTTACTAGATATGGTAGAACAAGAGGCTAACAAAGAAGGTGTAATCTTAGACTTGCGTTATAATACAGGAGGGAATGTACATGATAAGGTACTGAACTTTTTATCTCAAAGACCCTATCTACAATGGAAGTATAGAGAAGGTAAACTAACAGTACAGAGTAACTTCACCCCTAGTGGTAAGCCAATAGTATTGCTTATCAATGAGTCGTCTCTGAGTGATGCCGAGATGACTGCTGCAGGATTTAAAGCCTTAAAACTAGGTAAAATCATCGGTCAAGAGACGTATAGATGGATTATCTTCACTTCTGGTAAGAGCTTAGTAGACGGCTCTTCGTATAGATTACCATCATGGGGTACTTATACACTGGATGGGCAGAACTTAGAAAAAACAGGTGTTGCACCTGATATCTATGTTAAAAACACATTCGTAGATAGATTAAATGACAATGATCCTCAATTAGAGAGAGCTGTTCAAGAAATCTTGAAAGACATTAAATAATACAGTAAAGGCTTCCCTCGGGAAGCCTTTATATTTTTATAACTTAGTCTATAGTGAACACTCCTACTCTACAATGTGCTTAAAGATTGATTTAAGCAACGAATGATCTACATCTAACCCAATCTCTACATATAAAAAAAGGCTCCCTAAAAGAGAGCCATATTGTTAGTTTTTAAAAACTTTTTTACTAAATACGATTAAGATACCTACTCCTACTGATATAGCTACATCCGCAATATTAAAAATAGCATTGAAGAAAGTAAAGTAGTTTCCTCCCCAGATAGGTAACCACTCAGGTAGATATCCTTTCCAGATAGGGAAATAGAACATATCTACTACCTTACCGTGAAACCAACTACCATAAGGCTGATCTGAGAACATCGTTGCTATCTGCCCAGGTGTACTCTCATTAAAGATAACTCCGTAGAATATCGAGTCAATAATATTACCTAATGCTCCTGCCATAATTAAAGCAATAGCTACGATAAGATAATTAGAAGCTTTCTTCTTGAAAGAATCATTTAACCACCATGCAATACCACATACAGCCACTATTCTGAATAATGTCAAAGCAAGTTTACCATAATCTCCTGGTAACTCTACCCCCCAGGCCATACCCTCATTCTCTATAAAATGAATGCGAAACCAATCAAAAACGACTATCTCATCATTTAATAAAAAATTAGTTTTAATATATATCTTCAATAGCTGATCTAGTATCAATACTATCAAAACAAGTAGGTAAGCTCTCTTTAACGACATTTTTCTTTATTTACAAGGAACAAATGTAGTTATTTTATCACATAAAAAAAACGCTCCATTAGGAGCGTTTTTAAATTTATTAAAGATTAACGTTGCAGATTCTTTGCCTCGATACTCATAGTAGCATGTGGAACTAATTTCAATCTTTCTTTATCGATTAGTTTCCCTGTTACTTTACATATACCGTAAGTCTTGTTTTCAATACGGATTAATGCATTTTTTAAATCACGAATAAACTTCTCTTGACGTATTGCTAACTGAGCATTCGCTTCTTTAGACATTGTTTCGCTTCCTTCTTCAAACGCTTTGAATGTAGGTGATGTATCATCTGTACCATTATTCAAATCATTCATATAGGCGCTTTTAATTAATTCTAAATCTGCTTGAGCTTTCTCAATCTTAGCCGATATTAACACCTTAAATTCAGCTAAATCTGCATCAGAATAACGTACAATTTCACCTACTTCTTTCATAATTTTAATTATTTTAAAATTAACACTCGCGTTTTTAGCTCATCAAACTCTACATCTACACCCTCACTCAACTCAGTCACGAATTCTAATGTGTGTGTTAGTGTTTCAGACTTGATATAGTCCTCATTCGCTAAAACAGCCTCTTTTATTTCTTTTTCTTCTAGTATTTTTACTACAATCTTATCAGTAACTTCAAATCCAGAGTCTTTTCTGATGTTCTGAATTCTATTTACTAACTCTCTTGAGATACCTTCTTTTCTCAATTCAGGGCTGATAGTTATGTCTAATGCCACTGTTAGTCCAGCTTCGTTAGCAACTAGCCATCCCTCAATATCTTGAGAAGTAATCTCAACATCTGCTACTGTTAAAGTAACACTTTTTTCTGATAGATCTAATGTAATCTCACCATTTCTTTCAAGTAATGCGATTTCTTCCTGCCCAAAACCCTGTATCTTATTCGCAATCAGCCCCATATCCTTACCGAATCGTGGTCCTAATGTTTTAAAATTAGGTTTGATCTGTTTTACTAAGATACCTGAAGCATCATCTAGTAATTCGATTTCTTTCACATTAACCTCAGCTTTGATTAGATCAGCGATAGCTAATATCTCATTTCTTTGGTTATCATCTAATACAGGAATCATTACTCTCTGTAGTGGTTGACGTACCTTAATCATTTCTTTCTTACGAAGTGATAACACTAATGAAGAAATGATTTGAGCTTTTTGCATTCTGCTTTCTAATGCTTTATCAACGAATTCTTCCTTGAATTCAGGGAAGTTAGCCAAATGTACAGATTCGAAACTTTCTCCATGTGTTGCTAAAGTTAAGTCTCTGTAAAGTTTATCCATGAAGAATGGAGCAATAGGAGAACCTAATTTAGCTACAGTTAATAAACATGTATACAATGTTTGGTAAGCTGCTATTTTATCTTGTGCATATTCACCTTTCCAGAATCTTCTTCTACATAGACGAACATACCAGTTACTCAAGTTCTCTGTAACGAAATCTGTAATCGCACGAGCTGCTTTCGTTGGCTCATACTCTGCATAGAATTCGTCTACACGTTGTACTAAAGTATTTAACTCAGATAAGATCCATCTATCTATCTCAGGTCTTTCTGCTAATGGAATGTCTTGCTCTTCATACTTAAATCCATCGATATTAGCATATAACGCAAAGAAGTTATAAGTATTATATAATGTCCCAAAGAACTTTCTTCTTACTTCTGTAATACCATCAAGGTCAAACTTCAAGTTATCCCATGGATTCGCATTCGAAATCATATACCAACGCGTAGCATCAGGTCCGTGCTCAGCTAATGTATCAAATGGATCTACAGTATTACCTAAACTCTTAGACATCTTCAATCCGTTCTTATCTAACACTAATCCGTTAGACACTACATTCTTATATGCTTTAGTATCAAATACTAATGTAGCAATAGCGTGTAATGTATAGAACCATCCACGTGTCTGGTCAACTCCCTCAGCGATAAAGTCTGCAGGATATGATTTATTATTGTCTATTAAGTCTTTATTTTCAAATGGATAGTGCCATTGTGCATAAGGCATAGATCCAGAATCAAACCAAACGTCAATTAAGTCTGACTCACGACGCATAGGTTTACCAGAAGGAGATACTAATACGATATTATCCACTACATTTTTATGTAAATCAACTTTATCATAGTTCTCTTCACTCATATCTCCTACTACGAATCCTTCAAAAGGATTAGCTGTTTGGATACCAGCAGCCATAGATTTATTAATCTCGTTCATTAACTCTTCTACAGATCCTACTACAAGTTCTTCTGTCTTATCTTCAGATCTCCAGATCGGTAATGGAATACCCCAGAAACGAGAACGAGATAAGTTCCAGTCATTTGCATTCTTAATCCAGTTACCAAAACGTCCTTCTCCAGTCGCTTTAGGCTTCCAGTTCACTTCTTCGTTTAATTCGAACATACGCTCTTTTACCTCAGTGATCTTGATAAACCAAGAGTCTAATGGGTAATATAATACAGGTTTGTTCGTTCTCCAACAATGTGGGTAACTGTGAACATACTTCTCTACTTTGAACGCTTTGTTTTCTTCTTTTAAACGAATAGCAATTTCTACGTCAACAGAACGCTCAGGTGCTTGCCCTTCATCATAGTATTCATTCTTCACATATTTACCTCCTAAGTCACCTAGCTCTTTAACGAAACGACCTTGTAAGTCTACTAATGGAACTGGGTTCTCATCAGCGTCAAGGATAAGCATAGGCGGTACTTCTGGTGTAGCTTCTTTAGCTACCTTAGCATCATCTGCACCAAAAGTAGGAGCTGTATGTACGATACCTGTACCATCTTCTGTAGTAACAAAGTCTCCAGAGATTACTCTGAATGCGTTCTTAGGGTTTTGGTATGGTAATACATAAGGCAATAACTGCTCATACTTAGCTCCCACTAAGTCAGCACCTTTAAATTCCTTAACTACAAAGTAAGGAATCTTTTTATCACCTTCTTTATATGCGTTTAATTCTTCTTCTGTTTCTACAGCTGCGAACTTACCTGCGAACTGCTTACCAACTAATGGTTTACCTAATACTACATTAATCGCCTCACCCGTATATTGGTTAAACGACTTCACTAATACATAGTCAATCTTAGGTCCTACAGTCAATGCTGTATTCGATGGTAATGTCCATGGAGTAGTCGTCCAAGCTAAGAAATGAATAGTACCGAATCCTTTTAAGAACTCAGGTAATGTCTCATCAATAGCTTTAAACTGTGCTACGATAGTTGTATCTGTGATATCTTTATATGCTCCAGGTTGGTTAATCTCATGTGATGATAGACCTGTACCTGCTTTAGGAGAATATGGTTGGATAGTATATCCTTTGTATAACAAGTCTTTATCATAGATTTGTTTTAACAACCACCATACTGATTCCATATATTTAGACTTGTATGTCACATAAGGATCGTTCATATCTACCCAATACCCCATCTTCTCAGTAAGGTCATTCCATAGATCTGTATAACGCATTACAGTACGCTTACACGCTTGGTTATATTCCTCTACTGTAATTTTAGTTCCGATATCTTCTTTAGTAATTCCAAGTTCTTTCTCTGTACCTAACTCTACAGGTAGTCCATGCGTATCCCATCCAGCTTTACGCTTTACTTGGAACCCCTTTTGAGTTTTATAACGACAAAAAATATCCTTAATAGCACGAGCCATCACGTGGTGAATTCCTGGTTTACCATTTGCTGAAGGTGGGCCTTCGAAAAACACGAAAGGTTTATTATCCTCTCTAGTACTAATACTTTTTTCGAATATTGATTGTTCTTTCCAAAACTCTAGCATCTCCGATGCTACCCCTGACATGTCAAGATTCTTATATTCTGTAAATTTAGTGCTCATCGTTATTATTATAATATTTTTTAATCAATTTTGCGAATTTAAACAAATTACTTCAATATCTCCCTAATTAATTGGTAGGAAAAACATTAAAATATTTAGTTAGAGAAGACTTCTTTTAAAACTTCTAAAGAATTAGGCTTTCTGAAGTCATTTAGGTGCTGTTCATAATAACTAATTATCATGGTTAACAGTCTCTTCCGATCCTTATTATTAAAGACTTTCTGGTCACTAGAGAAGCCTAATTCAATCAATTTTCTAAACAAAAAGGTCGGTTCTTCATCAAAACAACAGGGAGAAAAGTGATCAGTAAACACTCCTTCTTCCCAGTTAAAATAAAGCTTACTTTTTCCTTCCGATGCAGGGTAAAACCCAAAGTACTTCGTCAATTCTACCATCAAAATCAAGTGGAAATTAGCTACCTCATCATGGGTATCAAACCACAGTAAAGCCGCTTCTAGAAAAGTAAAGAAATCCTTATCTACAACAGGCTCTCTAAATACTGAGTGCAATACTTCTCCGATAAAGATAGCGATACAATTCTTGTTGTAATTATAATAGATATCTTGATATACATGAGCTGTTTTAACCTCCTTAAAATACTCTAGCCCTCCTTTATTCTTATAAACAAAGTCAATATCTAATATCGTCAAAGGTTGAAAATAAGCTATTTTCTGTGCAGACTTCCCTTTGGCAAAAGCATTGCGAACAAAGAAACTCACCATACCTGCCTCTTCTGTAAAGCACTTTACGATTAAGCTCTTCTCTTGATATTTTAAAGCACTAAGTACAATTGCTTTAGTCTTTATCTGCATCTATTCTCTTTTAATAATCTAAAATACGTCTTCTTCATCTAATTGTGTGCAAAAGTACTAAAATAAAACAGACCTAACATATAAAGGCACTGCTTCAACTGGCTCAAAATATCTCCCCTAAAGCATTATAATACAGTGCAAATACATCCTAAAAAAGAGACTAGCGAAATCTTACAATATGAGACTATAATCATAACAATTTTCATAGCTTTGCACATACCTATGAAAAAAAGCATGAAAAAAATCTTACTAATTCTATTCCTTTCAATAGCTGTTGCGAGCTGCATGAAAGAGAAGAGTTTCTCTTTTGAGGAAAAAGTGTACCAGAAGATATTATTAGACACTTGTGTTGATGAGGACTGTACTGAGATCAAGATTACAACAGCAGAGATAGTCGATCCTCAAAATGAAATAGCAGACAGAATCAACAAGGATAACCTCTCTATCATTAATGAGATTCTCTCTTTTGAAAATGAGAAGAAACAGGCTACTAACTATGACAGTATTGTAATCTCGTTTACGAATGCTTATACCAATATGGTTAAGAAATTTCCTAAAGCGACAATACCTTGGCAAGCGAAAGCGAATAATATCGTAACCTTCTACGGGGACAACTTAGTCAGCTTTGCCTTAGATTACTATATTTTCACAGGAGGAGCTAACGGATTTCAAGGAGAGAAAACGATGCACTATAACCCTGCTACAGGAGAACAATACAGTAAGGAACAGTTGTTTAAAAACTATGGGGACTTCAAAAAACTAGTGATCAACAAGTTAAAAGAATTAAATGATAACGGTAAAGAGAAGGCTACTAATATAAGCGAACTATCACTAGAAGAAGATTCTCTAGAGATGCCAGAGAACATCTTTATCTATGAAGATAGTGTAGTACTTAACTTTACTACTACAGATGTAAGCACAGTTGCAAGCAAGGTAATCACCATCTCATTCACACAAGAAGAAATAGTCCCTTACCTAAGCTTTGAACTAAAACCTAAGCCAAACACAAATAAATAATACCCGCTAAACAAAGAGTTGTGAGCATTTATAAAAAGATATTTAAACAAACGGCTATCTACGGATTAGCAGCAGTATTTCCTAAAGTAATTGGGTTCTTCCTAGTTCCTTTTCACACAGACTTGATGCAAAATAACGACTATGGTCAGTATAGTGTTATTTTCTCTATTATGATGTTTCTAAATGTGATACTTTCATTTGGGATGGAGACCGCCTTCTTTAGATTTTATAATAAACAAGAGGATAAGAAAGAGGTTATTAATAACAGTTTATTATTCCTTGGATGCACCACTTTACTATTCGCCATAATTAGCGTATTGACCTTAGATTTTTGGGCTTCTATCCTTAGTGTATCAAATGAACTATTATACTATGTACTCTTTATTTTAGTACTAGACGCCTTAGTTATAGTTCCTTTTGCTAAGCTTAGAGCAGATCAGAGACCTCTATACTACAGCGCCATCAGGATAGCGAATGTATGTATATACACTGCTCTTAATATATTCTTCTTATACTACCTACCTAAGCTAAATAACGCTTATCCAGATAGTATATTCAACACTATTTATAAAGAGGGAAATCAAGTAGTCTATATATTCATTGCTAACCTTGTTGCTAGTTTATTCACTTTTTTAGTCTTTTATAAGGACTACTTCAGAATCAAGTTTAAATTTAATAAAGAACTGAATAAACAGATGCTTACCTACAGTTTTCCTATCATGGTAGGAGGACTTGCATTTGCGGTTAATGAAGGTTTTGACAAGATATTATTAGAACGACTATTACCTGCTGATATCGCACTATCAGAAGTAGGAAAATATGCTGCATGCTATAAGTTAGGATTGTTTATGGTTCTATTTAGACAAGCGTATACGCTAGGTATAGAGCCATTCTTCTTTAACTATGCTAAGAATGACGACGCACCTACTAAGTATGCTACCATTACTAAGTACTTCACTATTTTTGGTAGTATGATTATGTTAGGCGTTATCGTATTTGCAGATATATTGAAAGTCTTGTTCATTAGAAATGAGTCTTATTGGGATGCGATGATTGTTGTTCCACTTATCATCTTAGCCAACTTATGTATGGGAATCTATACCAACCTATCTGTATGGTATAAACTAAGGGACAAAACTGCCATAGGAGCTTACATCTCTATTATGGGAGCTGTATTCACACTGATCTTTAACTTTATCCTTATCCCTATTTGGGGATATATGGGATCAGCGATAGCTACTCTGATAGCCTATGCATCCATGATGCTAGTCTCTTATGTGATGGGACAAAAACACTATCCTATCCCTTATGACAAAAGAGCTATAGGAGGATACTTAGGAATATCTATACTCCTTAGCTTTATATACTTCTACTGCTTCAGAGAAAACTACTTCGTTGGAATAGCCTTTATACTCGTATTCTTAGGTGTTATATACAAATTTGAAAATACCGTTATCAAAAAAATGATCAAACGATAAATATAGAATCCATTACTAATTAGTAATGGATTTTTTTTAACATGTGTTTAATTGTCTTATATTTAATACTCTAAAAAAACACGTTATGACTAACGAAATCTTTTTGAGTATTACTAAAGACAACAGTTCTATTACACTCTTTGAAGAGAGACTATTTTTACCTTTCTTCTGGATTTGCCTACTAGACCATGAGATGATAAGTAGTAGAATACCTCACTGGGAACAAGCTTATAGATTCGTAGATTTCGATCTGGAATATGAGAGAGATGATGAGAGTATAGATAATACCGCATGTACAATCACTATCTCTAAAGAAAAATTTCATACCAATTCCGCAATAGCTAGAGAAAAGATAGAGAAGCAACTCAATCAAGCATTACCTCTATACGATGATTTTATAGCTTGTATAGAGAGTCATCTCTCTCAAGGAGGTGTGATTAATTTAGAGATACTATACTATATTCGCTGTTGTGACTCACCACAGGACTTCATTAAGGGTATAAACAGAGAGATAACATCGATAAAAAAACAGGAACTTTATCCTATACGGTACTTCGACCCAATAGACTTAATAGGTACTGGAACAGGTATAGCCTCGATAGACAACAAGGAATTTAAAGAATTGGCCCCCTATAAGCACGCTGATGATAACAGATACAATGATAAACCTGACCATGATCCTAATTTGAGGCAAAAGAATATTCGTAAACTAATCTACTTCTTCATCTCCCTTATAATCATAGTTATTTTATTCATTATAAACCAATAACTCCTTCTTAGATAATGACAACACATCTCTCATATCTCTAAGAGATTATAGTATCATCTAAGTCTGTAATACACCATGAGTACAAAACCTCATAATAAGATAACCACACAAATGAGAATACTAGCATTATGCCAAATAGCGCTAGTGGGCTTATTTATCTATCACATTAGTCTTAAGAATACGTACAGCAGCCTTATATTCGTGGATGCACTTATATTTATCTTACTAAGTGCTTATATAAAGCATCTTCTTATCGTAAAAAAACCTAATCAAAAGAAAAAGAGGAAAAAAAAGAAAAGATCAAGATAACCGTATATCAATGCTCTCTCTTAGCTATTCTCAATCTCCAGACAACATGAATTATTCTACTGATTAACACTTAATTCTAAGCAACAGATCTTCATCGCCATTTACTTAAACATTTCACATCAAGCGCTACAAACTGTATTGCTATAATCAAATGCTACCCTATCCATCTATTTCTTAAAATAGCATAGAACCTCTGCCCTTTCTTTCCCCATTCTTTCTTCTTGGGTAATACATGATCAATACTAAAAGCATTCTTCGACTACTATTTCTCTAGTCCACTATTTACGCCCTATTCTCCACTAACTGTCGAGCAAATTAAGACAAAGGTAGATATCCTCTAGGATAGTGATAAATACACCAAGAAGAGAAAAAACACAAGAAAAACACAAATAACTAAATAACAACCACTTACAATAATTACCTATTAAAAAAAATATATCCTTTTTTTTAGAATAGCCCCTCATTAGTACCCAAAATCAATGTTTTTCTAAAAAAAGAGAGACAATAACTCTAAAATATGCCTGATTAGTACACTTAAAACAGCATTTTTTTAAAAAAGTGAAGTGTATTTTTTAAAAAATACGAGAAGACTATTATAAGTATTTCATCAAAATAGGCTTAGATACTTATACATAGAAGCAAAAAAAAGCCACTTCTATACAGAAATGGCTCTTCATATTGTTGTTTAGACGACTATTTCTTAGCGTCTTTTTTGATTTTATCTTCGATGCGTTTTACACGCTTCTCACTATCAGGGTGAGTAGAGAATATTTTAGCTTTAGTAGATTTATCAGCTCCATATTCTTTCTCCATATCAGCAAACTTTTGGAATCCATCTGCTAATGCTTGTGGGTTCTTACCATTCGCTACTAAGAATTTATAAGAGTAATCATCTGAATCAGTCTCTTGTCCTTGAGAGAACTGAGCTCCAATAAGTTTTTCTGTTAAAGCCCCTAGGTCTCCTTTCATTAAGTCACCTACTGTACCTTGAGTTGTACCAGCAAATTGTACAGCTGCTTCTGCTAACAATACTTTTCTATACCCATTTAAAGAGTGCTTTAATTTTACGTGTCCGATCTCGTGACCGATGATACCTAATAGCTCATCATCACTCATAATATCCATCAATGAAGAGAATACACGTACACTTCCATCAGGACAAGCAAAAGCATTCACGTCTGTAACGTAATATACTTTATAGTTTAGATCTAGACCATCATAGTTCTTATATGGCCCGAAGATACGCTCTAAACGCTCTGCATATGCTTTCTTCTTAGGATCTTTATCCTTCACTGTACACACAGGGTTATTCTCATCCATCCACTTAACAGCAGCGGCAGCAGACTGAGCTACTTCTTCATCACTTACTGTAAACGCCTTAGCTGCTTTTAGACCTGCTTCGATCTTCTTTGGGTTTAATTTACCAAACTGTGCATTAGCTGTTCCTATTGCAAAACACACTAAACATGCAGATAATAAAACTTTTTTCATAATGTTAATATTTTTTTACAAGAACAAATGTACTCTTTTATTTTAAATTCGCTAATCGAACATTAAACATTCATAATCAACCTATAACAACGCTATTAGATTCTCAAAAAGACCTAAAAACATTCGTATTTCTCCATTAAACCATTCAAAATAAAACGCCCAATATCCAACTACTTAGACGTATTACCCAACTAAAAAAGAGCTCCTAAGAGCTCCCTAAATAATATGAAATACAACAACTTATTATATCACAACTGTTTTTTTAGTTTGTACTGTATAATTACTATTAAATACAGTATCTACAAATCTCCACTCTGCCTTAGCACCAGATGTAGTGTAATCAATATATAAATATCCTCTATCTGTTAGATTCACATAGTCTAGTTCATCTATTAATAATGGCATTACTTGTTCTAATTGTCTAGCCTGACTCGGATCATTCGATATTCCTAAATACGTCTCCATACCAGGTGAACTAACCGAGCTAGTTGCTAGCTCATATCCTACCACCTCTCCTGTCTGTGTCTTCATCTGACTATACCATGCATTATGAGTATCTCCTGCTAGTGTCATTACCTTTTTTCCTCTGCATAAGCTATACAGCATCTCTCTCTCCACCGCATACCCATCCCATGCATCTAGATTATATGGAAGTACAGTAGTCACTCTAGCTTTCTCTTGTGCTGTAAGTGTAGGATCTCCTTGCAGTAAGCGAGTTTTAATCACTACTAATTCTCCTACAGCCTTTTGTAAAGCCAGCATCGAGTTAGCAGAAGCGCTTCCTCCAGTCTCTATCTCTGTCATGATCTGATTAACAATCATTAAAAACTCAGCAGGAACAAGCATCTTCGCCATTAAGATCTGTTGTCCTAACACTTGCCATGTAGCCCCACTAGAGCTCATCTGACCTGCTAACCACCCCAACTGTTCTTTCCCTAATAATTGACGATTAGGGTTCATATAATCTTGCATAAACTTAGCTTGATCAAAGCCGCTAGCCGTCATATAATTGCCATAACTCAACTGTTTATCTCGCGCAATAACTCGAGTATCTAACATGTGTAAGGAAAGAATATTACCGAAGTCAAAACTTCTATAGATACGAGCGTCTTTACCAGTCTTTAGTGGTATAAACTCACTATACGCCTGTAATGCTGCTCTTTTTCTTGCTTCAAAACTACCTTCTGTTTCTGGCTGATGATTCTCTGCACCATCTTTATAGGTATCATTAGCTATCTCATGATCATCCCACACACAGATAAAAGGCTTCTTCTGATGTGCCAACTGAAGGTTAGCATCACTTCTATACTGTCTATATCGCTCTCTATAATCCTCTAAAGTAACGATCTCTTTATTCGGTTTATGAGCTCTGTTAAAGGCTAATGTACTCGCATTAGTACCATATTGTCCAGGAGCGTATTCATAGATATAATCACCTAAGTGGATAATGACATCTGCATCTGACTTAGCCATCTCACCATAGACATGAAATAGACCTGCAGGATAATTAGAACACGACGCTATGGCTAGCTTCACATTACTCACTTGATCTGATGTAGCAGGTAGTGTGATGGTCTCCCCGATCACAGAAGTATCTTTGGCAGAAGTATTATAGAATCTATAATAAAACTTACTATTAGAAGGTAGGTCTTGTATTTCTATAGCGATTGTATTATCTGAAAGAGAGGCAACAGTCACTTTACCTTGACGAACAATATCTTTAAAATGAAGGTCTTTTGCTATTTCCCATACTATTTCAGTATTAGCATTGGCATAGCGAGTCCAAATGATAATACTAGTAGCAGTTGGGTCAAAACTAGCTACACCATAGTCAAAGTTTTTGATCTGAAACTGTCCATCTACACCATCTGTGTTAGGGGTACTTGAATCGTCATTAGAACAACTAATAATTATAGGAGCTAAAAATAAACTTCCTGATGCTAATAAAGAAGTGCGCAAGAACTTCCTTCTATTGAATTGTGAATTATCCATACTTTAAAAACTTTGTCACAAAACAACTCTTCTTGCATTATCAGAGAATTAAAACCAGGTTAACAATCCGTAACCATTAAGCGCTATATGTTAATTTATAGTGCTTAGACTGTTTGGTGTTTTCCCTTGCGCTTATGAAAAGTCTCTTTATACTGCCCTTCATTATCTTTAGCGATAATACTGATGCTTCCATTGATTTCTAATGTTGCTAATTTCACTTGTTTGAAGTACTCTACACCATGCTCATGCATAGCTTCAGTCAACTCTTCTGAAGTAATGCCTAGCTGAGTAGCTTTAGCGAAATCAACCATACCGTGCTGAATAATGACTTCAGGCTTCTGCTGGAGTAATCGATTGACAAGTTTGTTGTGAGCGATCAGTCGTTTCATTCCGTAGTTTAAAGAAAACAAAACAAAAGCAGCTAATATTCCTCCTTCTAAGCTTGTATTAGGGCCAACCATAGCATTCTGTACTGAATTGCTAATTAAGAGCATTAAAACAACGTCAAATGTGTTTAACTGAGACAACTGCTTCTTGCCAAACACGCGCATCGCTATAATCATAAATAATCGAGTAGGAGGCTGAAGATTATTTCTTCAGCCGACCTCTCACACCACCAGGCATACGGATCCGTACCATGGCGGTTCTTAATTTACGATACTTTTAGGTAAATGTCATTTAGAAATGTATAACCTGCTTTCCTTAAAACCCAAATATTCAATGATGTTTTTAAAACAGGACTCAAGGCTACACGACAATACCCCTTTCGGGTATTAGCCCATTGATAAGCTTGATTAGCTTTAACACCTATCTTTTTAAGATTTGTATACCTTAACACTTTACTCTTCCAGTTCTTCCATATAAACATCCGTATTCTTGTCCGAAGCCATTTATCTACACGTCTTATCTTATCTGACATATTTGCTAACTTAAAGTAGGATACCCAACCTCTTATAAACATTTTTAATGTTTCTTTGAGTTTTTCATACCCTTTCCCATTACTTCGGTTGGTAATTACTCTTAATTTTTCTTTGAGTTTGTCATAGCTATTAGTATGTACACATAATTCCCATTGCTGGTTTTTACCAACATAGAAGCTATATCCTAAGAACTTCTTTCCGCGAGCATATCCTATGGTTGTTTTCTCCTTATTAACTTTTAAGTACAGTACTGTTTCTATGAATATAGTTATACTCTCCTTTACACGCTTACATGCTCTTTTACTCTTACAAAAGATTAAACAATCATCTGCATAACGAACAAACCGATGACCACGTCTGTCGAGTTCCATATCTAATTCATGAAGCATTATATTGCTCAGTAGAGGGCTCAGAGGTCCTCCTTGAGGAACTCCTTGGTTACTCTGTTCAAGTTTCCCATTTATAATCACTCCAGAGTTTAGATACTTATGTATAAGTGATATTACACGAGAGTCTTTAACTCGTTTAGATAAAAGTTCTATTAGTCTACTATGATTAACAGTATCAAAGAACTTCTCTAAATCCAAGTCTACTACATAATGATAACCAGCATGCAGATGGTTCTTAGCTTCTCTGAGTGCTGTATGGCATCCTCTTTTAAGTCTAAATCCATGGCTACTTGGATGGAAGTCTCGTTCATAAATCCCTGATAATACTTGTGCTATACTTTGTTGTACAAGTCTGTCAATAACTGTAGGTATTCCTAATAATCGGATTTTTCCTCCTTCTTTGGGAATTTCTACTCTGCGGACTCCTTGAGGCTTATACCTCCCGTTTACTAATGAGCTCAGCAGTGACTCTTTATGAACTAAGAGCCATTCTAGCATTTTTCCTGTAGACATCTTGTCTATTCCATGACTCCCTTTATTTGCCTTAACTCGTTTATAAGCTAAGTTTAAATTGGATGGGCTTAGAATTTGTTCAAATGTGTCTATCTTCCCTAATCGTACTTCCGTGAGGTTGTTTTCGGTTATCCCAATAAAAGTCTGCACTCCTTGATAGCTCTCGGGTTCCGCCCTATCATTGTCAAGGTAGTTATCAATATTCACCGATATTTTCTGCATTCTTCCCTTCATTAGGTAACATTCATTTACTACTCACTTAATTAAGTTCGGTCCTTCTGTGTTTTGTAAGACTTCTTGGTATTGCCAAGCTTGTTGCAACACATACTATGACCTCTGCTGACTTCTTACAGCAATTATTATCCGTAGTTCTGTAAAAAAATTCCCTACGTCTGTAAGACCTCCCCAGGTAAGAACAATAACTTTCACCTCATGTACCTGCTATATTTACTCGCATATCTCTGTACAGTTTAGGACTTCAGTTTGGGTTGCAACCTTATCCGATACTTTGAGCCTTATATATAGTTTCTGTTCGTCAGGTCAAGGTTTTGCCGTAAGCTTCCTTCAGATTCCACCTCACGATGGACACCCTTGCTATTAGCTAACACTTCCCACTGTAAAGGTGTGTTCGGGACTTGCACCCTAGAGTTATTGCCCATGCTGGGCACACAACCACTATGGACTGAAAGTCCATAGTTTGTTAAAGCAGACTAAAGTCTGCCTGGGTGGAGCTACTTACTCAAGTATAAAGTTACCTCCGTTATCATTTGATTTACGATGGTGTTCAAGATATTGATTTAGCATTTCATCAGTAATATTTCCTGTACTCCAACAACCAAAGCCTATTGCCCAAAAGTGACGTCCCCAGTATCTGTGCTTCAACTCAGGAAATTCTATTTGGAGTTTCCTTGAGGTACGACCCTTGAAGAGTTTGACAATATTGCTTATGTTTTGAGATGGTCGATATTCTATATGAAGATGAACATGGTCCTTTGATACTACACCTTTTAAAATTTGAATATCTTCTGCTTCACAAATCTGAATGATCAGACTACGACAACGTATCTGAATATCTCCTTCCAATACTGGATAACGATATTTAGTCACCCATACTATATGGGCAGTTAAACGTGATACACTATGTCCTCCGGTTCGTTGATATTCCATATATCAAAGGTAAACATTTTTAGAAGCTGAAAGCTAAATGCACTAAAGTGCATAGTTTTAACTACAGTCTGCGACCAATAAATATACAGCCACACTTCTCCATACGATATCTAAATACTCCATAAATACTTGCTTTTACTTCAAATTTAAACAAAAAAAGCCACATAACTTACGCTATATGGCTTCTATAAAGATTCCTTTAATACACTTATAGATTAAGTGTTTGATTCTTATCATATCTCACTTGGTATCCAAAACGAAGTGATTTACTATCATTTCCTTTCAGTCTAAGATCCCACTTCACAAGTCCTTTCTCTTCATTAAGCTTTCCTGATGAAGTCTCTGTTAATTCTACTTCTATATCTTTATTAGAACTAATAGGATACTGGTCTTCTACTTGTATATCTATCTGCTCAGCTTTGTTGTTGCGAATCGTAATATCGTATACGAAGTTTTGAGACTTTTTAGAAGATAACATCTTAGTACCTGATTTATCTTTTAATAAAATACGAGTAACTGCTACTTTAGGGTCTTTACCCATATTTAGTTTCATCTCCTCTTCTGTGTTTGCAGGGTTCAACATAGTCTTACCAACGTATACTCCATCAAAGATTACGTTTGCCTCCCCTGCTAATAAGTTATAATTACCATAGTCCTTAATCGTTGCTACTAAATAAGCATTTAGATCAAGCTTAGGAGCTACATAATACTTATACTCTGCAGGAATAGAAAAGTCGTTAAGTGATACACTATGTGACTTATTATTAGACATCACCGTGTACGGAATATTTATATCAAATGATACGTTTAGTTGTGATTCATTGACTTGAGTAAAGCTACTCATTGTACTTTCCTCATAGACTATTGATTTTTCAGCTGTAGAATAAGAAGCATTAGCTGTAGACATTTCAAGAGCAGCACTAGCATTGGCTTTCTTCATACCTATTCCCACTCCAGGCTTTCCACCACCATATACTGATGACATAGCCCCCCTATAATCAAGGAACCACGTTCTCCAAGTAGGAATAACATTACTCTGATTCGCAACACCACTTGTCAAACTTAGATTCACACCTCTCCAGTCAATACCAGAACTCTGTTTCACATCCGCTTTATAAACTACTTTTACAGGAGAGTTAATCTTCTCTACTCTTAGGTCATAGAAAGGCTTCCATGACGCAGCATTCGTTAAATACTTAATCTGAAAAGGCACTTCACCTTCTCTGTCATTCATTACTTGTATAATCAGCTTACCCTTGCTAGATTTCTCACTTTTGCCTTCATTAAAAGCAAGCTTATCTTGTAAATTGGTTAGTCGAGTATTAAGGTCATCCTTCTTCTCGTTTAACTTATCTAACTCTGTACTCAGCTGTAGTCTCTTTGTTTTATAATAGTCTACCATCTTCATCACTTCTGCAGTAGTTGTTCCTTGTTCTCCACCTACTTTCTGATTAGAGTCTAATAAAGCAATTGTTCTACTTTCTACATCAATAGCATTATTCACCTTCTTTAATTCAGTTTGAACTAATTTAATACTATCTCTTACAGGCTTCAACAATGGAGAATCTACTGGACTATCATATTCTTCTACATATCGATTACTATACTGTATAGCCATGACTGTCACCTCAGATATAGATCCGATCTGTATAGTAGGTTCGTTTAGATAATCAGCTACATTGGTAATCACTACCTCTGAAGTTCCCTTAGGTAACTTCACTTTGGCCTTATGCGTCAATTCAGCACTGTTAAAGTATACTCGGGCACTCTCTAGCTTAGCAGGTGTAAACACAGGCTTCTGTGCCCATGTCATAACCGTAGTCAAAGCTAATGTAACAATCGTTAGATTCTTTTTCATAGTATTCAATTTTAAGTTATCCGAAGAGGTATTCTACTACATCTTCAATCTTAGTCACTAGAACAACCTTAATTCCTCTACCAGTATGACTAATCTTATTATATTTTGAAACAAAAATAGTAGAGAAACCAAGCTTCTCTGCTTCTTGTATACGTTGGTCTACTCTATTTACAGGTCTAATCTCACCAGATAGCCCTACTTCTCCAGCGAATGTAAAGTCTTTGCCAATAGACATATCTTGATCTGAAGATAGAATAGCTGCCACAACTCCTAAGTCAATAGCAGGATCATCTACTGTAATACCTCCCGTGATATTTAAGAATACGTCTTTCTGCCCTAATCTAAATCCAGCTCTTTTTTCTAGTACAGCTAAGATCATATTCAGTCGCTTCAGATTATACCCTGTAGCACTACGCTGTGGAGTACCATATACAGCTGTACTCACAAGGGCTTGTACCTCTACCATAAGTGGGCGCATCCCTTCTAAAGTAGCTGCTATAGCTGTTCCTGATAATTCTTCTTCCTTATGTGATATTAATATTTCAGAAGGGTTAGACACTTCTCTAAGACCACTTCCTTGCATCTCATAAATACCAAGTTCTGCTGTAGAACCAAAACGGTTCTTATTCGCTCTTAGTATTCGATATACGTGATTTCTATCTCCTTCAAATTGTAGTACAGTATCCACCATGTGTTCTAACATTTTAGGTCCTGCTATACTTCCATCCTTTGTTATATGTCCAATGATCAACACTGGAGTTCCAGTTTCTTTAGCGAATTTGGTTAGCTCAGCTGTACACTCTTTGATCTGAGAAACAGTCCCTGCAGAAGATTCGATATATTCAGTATGCAAAGTTTGAATAGAGTCAATGATTAATACATCAGGCTGTATCTCCTCTATTTGACGAAAGATGTTCTGTGTATTGGTCTCCGTAAGAATATAACAGTTGTCATTAGCAGGGTTAATACGCTCTGCCCTCATCTTTATCTGTTTCTGACTTTCCTCTCCTGATACATAGAGAGTCTTGAAAGGCAAACGCAGAGATATCTGTAATAATAATGTACTTTTTCCTATCCCAGGCTCACCACCTAAAAGCACCATAGAGCCAGGTACCAGTCCACCACCTAAAACACGATTTAGCTCACCATCCATAGTATTCATACGTATCTCCTCTGTACTGTCTATCTCTCGTACCTTTAGAGGCTTCGCTACCTTCTTCATGGTATTAGGCGAACTACTTACTGCTTTCCACGCTGTCTTTTCTTCTTTTTGGATTACCTCTTCTACAAGTGTATTCCACTCTTTACAAGCATTACATTGTCCTTGCCATTTAGCGTATTGTGTACCGCAACTCTGACAGAAAAAAGCCGTCTTTACCTTTGCCATTACTTTCTATTTAAAATCTTCTTACGAAGATACGATGTTATCATTAGACAATAATAACTTGATAAAAACTAATTACCCAACAAGAAATAAATTTATTCTATAATAACATTTATATTTACTACAATAAAACACACTATTAACACATGAGAAAACTAATTTACACAGCTTTAATAGCTACACTAACATTAAGCTTTAATGCTGTGCATGCACAAGAACAAAAATTAGAGAAACGCTTTGAAGCAGGAATACACCTACTTGGAGTTGGAGTTAACTATGAATACCCAATAGTAGATCAGTTAACTGTACTAGGGAAAGTACAATACAACGTAGGCTTTTTCGGTAACTCTGATTATGTAGATTACATCGCTTCTTTGTCCTTAGGAGTAGAATCTAGATATTACTATAACTTTAATAAAAGAGTTCGAAAAGGTAAAAACACAAAGAATAATTCAGCTAACTTTCTTTCTTTAGGCTTTGATTATATGCCAGATGCACTTACAAGTACGGATTCAAAAGACAACATTAAGGTAGAAAAATCATCTCATCTATCTCCTATGTGGAATATAAGACGAAATATAGGTCAATCTAATTTTTCTTACGAAGCTGGTATCGGTATTGATTTCTATAGAATACATTATGATCATAGACCAACTGAAAAAGAAACAGGTTTAGCACTAAGATTAAGTATCGGCTATACCTTCTAATATATAGAACAAAAAAAGACCTACTCATTGAGTAGGTCTTTTTTTATTTCTAATCAGCTAATTAGTTAGCTAATATAATAATCTTATTATCGCTTAATTCGATAGTTCCAAGACTGATAGGTAAATGATAAGTATCATTACTTACTTTCTCGAATTTAGAACTAAACTCTGGTGCAATAGAAATGTTTTGCCCTGTGAACTTTACACTTCCTTTTGTTAGGATAGAAACAATAGGAGCGTGATTATTTAACATCTGAAACTCTCCATTTGCTCCTGGAACTGAAACTGAAGTAACTTCTCCAGAAAATAAAGTAGCCTCAGGTGATACAATTTCTAATCTCATGTCGATCTCTTTAAATATTAATTAGATTATATTTCTGCAAGCATTTTCTCTCCAGCTGCAATCGCTTCTTCGATTGAACCTTTTAAGTTGAAAGCTGCCTCTGGTAAGTGGTCTAACTCACCATCGATAATCATATTAAATCCTTTGATAGTATCTTTAATATCAACTAATACACCTGGGATACCAGTAAACTGCTCAGCTACGTGGAATGGTTGAGATAAGAAACGTTGAACACGACGAGCTCTGTATACAGCTTGTTTATCTTCTTCAGATAACTCTTCCATACCTAAGATCGCGATGATATCTTGTAATTGTTTATATTTCTGTAAAATCTCTTTTACTCTTTGAGCACAAGCATAGTGGTCTTTTCCTAAGATCTCTGGAGTCAAAATACGAGAAGAAGACTCTAGTGGATCAACTGCTGGATAAATACCTAACTCTGCAATCTTACGAGATAATACTGTTGTAGCATCTAAGTGAGCAAACGTTGTTGCTGGTGCAGGGTCAGTTAAGTCATCCGCAGGAACGTAAACCGCCTGTACAGAAGTAATAGATCCTTTTTTAGTCGAAGTAATACGCTCTTGCATAGCTCCCATCTCAGTAGCTAATGTTGGTTGGTATCCTACTGCAGAAGGCATACGACCTAATAATGCAGATACCTCAGAACCAGCTTGAGTAAAACGGAAGATATTATCTACGAAGAATAATACGTCTTTTCCTTGGTCATCACCAGCTCCATCACGGAAGAACTCAGCAATAGTTAATCCTGATAATGCAACACGTGCACGTGCTCCTGGTGGCTCATTCATCTGACCGAATACGAATGTAGCTTTAGATTCTTTCATACCTGGTTTATCTACTTTAGATAAATCCCATCCTCCATTTTCCATAGAGTGCATGAAGTCATCTCCATATTTAATAATACCTGACTCTAACATCTCACGTAGTAAGTCATTACCCTCACGAGTACGCTCTCCAACTCCAGCGAATACTGAAAGTCCACCGTGTCCTTTAGCGATATTATTAATTAATTCCTGAATCAATACTGTTTTTCCTACTCCAGCACCTCCGAATAAACCAATTTTACCCCCTTTTGCGTAAGGCTCAATTAAGTCGATTACTTTGATACCTGTGAATAATACTTCAGTTGAAGTAGATAAATCCTCAAATTTTGGAGCAGAACGGTGAATTGGTAAACCATTAGAACCTTCTTTTGGTAAGTTTCCAAGACCATCAATAGCGTCTCCTACAACATTAAACAATCTACCAAATACATCTTTACCAATTGGTACTTGGATTGGAGATCCTGTAGATGCTACTTCATATCCTCTACTTAAACCGTCTGTAGAGTCCATTGAAATTGTTCTTACTGTATCTTCTCCAATATGAGATTGTACCTCTAGGATTAATTTAGTACCATCTGGTTTTGTGATTTCTAATGAATCATAAATCTTTGGAAGCTCGGCATTTGCAGTGTTGAATACTACGTCAACTACTGGCCCGATAACTTGCGCAACTTTTCCTGTAACTTTAGACATTGCTTATGTATTTATTTAACAGCTATTTACGTTTATCGAAAAATTCTACTTTTTCAGAGTGCAAAGATAGTTTTTTTCTCTGAATATTAAAACTTTGAAATTTTATTTTAAATAAAAAAAAAGCGAGTCTTAAAAAGACTCACTTTTATACTATTATTCAACCGTCACTGACTTAGCCAAGTTTCTCGGTTGGTCAACATTACACTCTCTTAAAACAGCGATGTGATAAGATAACAGTTGTAATGGAATTGTCGTTAATATTGGAGTTAAAGCCTCAGAAATACCAGGTACTTCGATAACGTGATCAGCTAGTTCTCTTACTTGCTTATCTCCTTTTGTTACCACAGCAATGATTTTTCCATTTCTTGCTTTAATCTCTTGGATATTACTCACTACTTTATCGTAGTGATCTTGATTAGGTGCAATTACGATAACTGGCATATGCTCGTCAATTAAAGCGATTGGACCGTGTTTCATCTCAGCAGCAGGATATCCTTCTGCATGTATATAAGAGATTTCTTTCAGTTTTAACGCCCCTTCTAATGCCACAGGATAGTTATATCCTCTACCTAAGTATAAGCAGTTAGTTGAGTCTTTATAAACCTGAGAGATTTTTAATATTTCTTCATTTTGAGTTAACGCTTCCTCTACGCGCTCAGGCACTAGCTCTAATTCATGTAAATATTTTAAATATTCAGAATTAGGTAAAGTTCCTTTTGCTTTTGCTAAACGAAGAGCAATTAAAGTCAATACTGTAATCTGAGTTGTAAATGCTTTTGTAGAAGCAACACCAATCTCAGGTCCAGCATGTGTATAAGCTCCAGCATGTGTCTCTCTAGAAATAGAAGATCCTACCACATTACAAACTCCGAATACGAATGCTCCTTTTTCTTTCGCTAATTTAATAGCGGCAAGAGTATCTGCTGTCTCTCCAGATTGAGAAATAGCAATCAGAACATCACTAGAGTCAATAATTGGGTTTCTATATCTAAATTCAGAAGCATACTCTACTTCTACTGGTATTCTTGCAAACTCTTCGATTACATACTCAGCTACTAAAGCAGCATGCCAAGATGTACCACAAGCAGCGATAATAATTCTCTTCGCATTTAAGAATTTATCGATATTATCTTCGATACCTGCCATTCTGATCAAACCTTGATCAGCTAATAAACGACCTCTAAAAGTATCTTTAATTACCTCTGGTTGCTCGTATATCTCTTTTAGCATAAAATGGTCGTAACCATTCTTCTCGATCTGCTCTAAGTTTAATTGTAACTCTTGAACGTAGTGTGTAACTAATGAGTCATCTTTAATCTTGCGAATGCGCAATGGTTTGTGCAGTCTAATAATAGCCATTTCTTCATCTTCTAAATAAATAGCATTATTAGTATACTCGATAAAAGGTGATGCATCAGATGTAATGAAGTACTCATTCTCACCGATTCCGATAGCTAATGGACTACCAAGTCTAGCAGCTATTATTTCGTCTGGTTTTTTGATATCCATTACAGCGATAGCATACGCTCCCACTACTTGATTTAAAGCGATCTGAACAGCTTTTCCTAACTTAACACCTTGAGTTTTTTGTACATCCTCGATTAAGTTAATTAATACCTCAGTATCTGTTTCAGACTTAAATGTATAACCTCTTTTAATTAATTCTTGCTTAAGAGAATCATAGTTCTCTATAATACCGTTGTGAATTAAAACTAATTCACCCGAATTAGAAAAGTGAGGGTGTGAGTTCACATCATTTGGAACACCATGTGTAGCCCATCTAGTATGCCCTATACCTACTGTTCCTTTTTTTATTGCATCTGTACTTTTTTCTTCTAAATCAACAACTTTACCTTTTGTTTTACAAAGATTGATTGTCTCTCCATCGAATATAGCAAGACCAGCAGAGTCATATCCTCTGTACTCTAATCTTGTTAAACCTTTAATAATAACAGGGAACGCATCGCGATGACCTATATATCCAACAATTCCACACATACTTGTTTACTTTTTAGCTTTAGTATAAAAAATCTCTAACTTCATCTTCTTATTGTCCAGCGTAGTATTCGCTCCATGAAGTACAACTCCGATTGGGCAGCTAACAGCATAAGCTGGAACAACATTCACGTTAGTAGGTTCGTTGTTTATTTCGTTTTTCAATTTCTGATTAACATACCCTCCTACTGCAAAGTTATTCGCAACAGTCAAGGCTAATTTAGGGCTCACGTCATTCTTACTTTTCAGAAGACCTCTTATGTGGTCAGTGATTTTAAACTTATAATAATACCCTTCTTTTTTATTCTCTTTATCTTCTTTTACGAAGATACCGTTATATCCTTGTTTGATATACTGAGATGTACTCACCGCATCATTAGCAAAGTCTGACAACGCAATACTGTTGTCATAATCGTATAAGAACAGACGCTCAGGGATAGGTTGCCCTTGCATACGCTCCTTGTCCACATAGATCGTTAAGTAAGCTTCGTTCAGCAATACGTCCTCTTTCTTAAGTGCTTTTAACTCTTCAAGGTTATTAGACTTTAGAAGATCGATAACTGCTAAGCTACCTTGTCCACCTTTTATGTAAAGGCTTTCATCACCTTGCACTTTATTTGCATTAGCCACCTCTGATTGGTAAGTTCCGTCTAGAAGTGTACTAAACATATTCACACTAAATTTCTTAGTTCCTACCGTATTACCACTTAAGCTAAGTGTAACTTCTTTTCTTTCGCGTGTAATCACTTCCTTACCATCTTCTCCTTTTGTCTTTTTATCAACATGGAATATAACTACGATTTTACCTTTAGCAATATCTAATAATCCTGTAGTTCCTTTACTTCCGTTTCCTTCTGCTCTTAGATATAATCCCTTAAACAACTCACTGAATCCATTCGTTTCTGACAACTTCGCTTTGTTTTCAGTAATAAATTTCTCAAAGTAATTTTTATCTAAGTCTAACCACATTCCAGGGATAAGACGTTCTTTAATCTGATTATCTCCTGTATTTGGATCTTTAATAGGATTACCATCCTTATCTGTCTTATAAGTAATGATTTCTCTATTTGTAAAAGTAAAATTAGTATTCTGAGACGACTGTCCCGAAGTATTTAACTGTGTATTAATCTTATTTTTATCGATTAAAGCACCTGTTTGATCAGTATAGTATTTAGATGCAGAACCATCTGTTAAGTCTACATCCATCAAGTGATAGTTATTCTGATAAACTTTTAAGTCTATAGAACCTTCACCATATACATTTTTAAGTTTGTAGTAATTAACTTTATTATCTACTTTGTCAAATTGAGAAAAGTAAGGCACATACACATATACAGAGTCTACCTTTACATTCTCACCAATATCTCCAGCAACTGATGTTGAGTTAGCTAACTGAACAACCAAATCACTGCTAGTAGCACCAAATAATCCATTGTCTAGATACCCAAAAGGGACTTCTCCTAATCTACTTCCATCTACTGCTCCATAAGCTTGATTATAAGCTTTTATATCCTTTACGTTATACGATTCGATATCGAAGTTTCCTCCTCCTATTATATCACTTCCCGTTTCTGTAAAATCACTCTCACAAGCTTGTAAGGCCATAAAGCCTAATACAAGAGATATTCCTTTTAATATATTCTTTTGGTTCATCTAGTCAATCCAATCTATTTGGGTTATTACTATTCTATTCTGATATAGCTATTAAAAAAACTTCTGATAAAATTCAGTATAAGCTTTAGCAAACTCATCTTTAGCTACGAAAGGTAAAAAAGGTTTTTCAGAAGACTCTATAAATTTTGTTAAATTTGAACTTACCTCTTCTGAAGCAACGATAACGCCATCCGAATTTTTGATAGCATTCATCATGATACTTTCATAAGTAGGGTTCTCGAAGTCATTCACTACGTCTTCTGGGAAGCCATCGAATGCTATTTTTTCTTTCATAGTAGCATCTAAGACACCGCTAAATCCTTCACTAAAAATAGAAGTAACTACTTTCGTATCAGAGAAAATAGCTTCATCTTTATAATAATGTTTTAAATAAGCTGGCAGCAATGATGCCATCCAACCTTGTACATGTATCACATCAGGAACCCAGTTAAGTTTCTTAACCGTTTCGATTACACCTTTTGTAAAGAAAATAGCTCTTTCATCATTATCAGGATACAATGTTCCATCCTCATCTGAGAAAGTAGATTTTCTTTTAAAATACTCGTCATTATCTATAAAGTAAACTTGAATACGCTCTTTCGGGATAGAAGCTACCTTAATGATTAGTGGCATATCCATATCATTTACGACTAGATTCATACCTGACAATCTAATAACTTCGTGTAATTGATGTCTTCTCTCATTTATGCTACCATATCTAGGCATAAAAATTCTTATCTGTCCTCCTTGATCATTAATCATTTTAGGAGCATCATAAGACATTAATGAAACTTCATTTTCTGCTAAATAAGGTACCACTTCAGATGATACATATAATATCCTCTTTTCTTTCATCTTCAATTATAATTTCTGTGTTTGAAACAAATAAACATTGCAAATTTACAAAAATTTATGCAGTTATTTTCTAAATAACTAATTTTGCCATTATTTTAAACACGAAGCTAATGTTTCTTTTTAGTACAAAAGCCGAATTACAAGCGTATTTAAAACCATTTCGCGACGCTAATAAGGCAATTGGTCTTGTACCAACAATGGGGGCCATCCATAAGGGGCACCTTTCATTAATGGAACAATCATTAAATGAAAATGAATGTACTGTAGTAAGTATTTTCGTTAATCCGACGCAATTTAACAATGCAGAAGATTTAGAAAAATACCCTCGTACTTTAGAAAGAGATCAGGAGATCATTAAGTCTCTTTCTGAACAAATTGTAATATTTGCACCGTCTGTTGATGAGATTTACGGTGGAAATACTGTAGCCCAATCATTTGATTTTGATGGACTAGAAAACGAAATGGAAGGTGCTTCTCGCCCTGGTCATTTTGATGGAGTAGGAACTATCGTGAGTAAACTTTTTGAGCTTGTTACGCCTAACAAAGCTTATTTTGGAGAAAAAGACTTCCAACAATTGCAGATCATCCGCAAGATGGTAGATAAGCTTCATATACCTGTACAGGTTATCGGAGTGCCTATCTTCAGAGCTACGGACGGATTAGCCATGAGTTCTCGTAACGAACGAGTATCTACTGAAGGATTAAAAAAATCAACTTTCTTATATCAAGTATTGTTGAAAGCCAAGGATTTATTCAAAAGTGAAAGTATTTCTAAAGTTAACGCTTTTGTTGAGAATGAATTTAAAAATAATCCTAACTTTGAACTCGAATACTTCACTATAGCAGAAGAAGATACTCTAAAAACAGCTACATCTAAAGATGAGGCTCACAGATACAGAGGATTCTTAGTTGCTCATATCGAAGGCATTCGACTAATTGACAATATATCTTTTAACTAAAACTCACGCGAAATGCAAGTTGAAGTAGTAAAATCAAAAATTCACCGTGTAACTGTAACTGGAGCAGACCTACACTACATCGGAAGTATTACGATTGACGAAGTTTTAATGGAAGCTTCTAACATCATAGAAGGAGAGAAAGTTTCGATTGTTAATATTAACAATGGAGAACGCTTTGAAACTTATGCTATCCCTGGACCTCGTAACAGTGGAGAGATCTGCTTAAATGGTCCTGCAGCACGTAAAGTACACAAAGGGGATATCATTATCATTATTACTTATGGAATTATGGATTTTGAAGAAGCGAAGACATTCAAACCTTCTATCGTATTCCCTAATGAAGAGACCAACACCTTAACATAGCCTCTTATTGAAAAAAAATATCAGTAAATTATTGAATATATTACTCCCACTTTTGTTGGGAGTTTTTTTGGTTTATTACGCCTATAATCAGTTTACTGAAGATCAGATAGAGGAGATGAAATCTCAGTTTAGAGATGCTAATTATAACTATATTATCATCTCCTCTTTCTTTTCTATTTTAAGTCTATGGGCACGTGCCTATAGGTGGAAATACGCCTTGCGCTATATGGGATATCCTGTATCCACATTCACTAACTTTATGGCTATCTCTATCGGCTATCTTCTTAACCTGACGGTACCTAGATCAGGAGAAGTATCTAGAGCGATCGTCTTGCAGAAGTACGAGAAAGTCCCTTTTGACAAAGGCTTTGGATCCATTGTTTCAGAACGAATTATTGACCTTATCTGTTTATTGCTTTGTGTATTCGTAGCTCTGATCTTACAGTATGAAGTATTAAAAGACTTCTTATTAGCCAAGGTTCCAGTGGAGAAACTAAGTATATTAGCTATCATCGCATTCGTAGGTTTCTTAGCCACTATTGCCTTATTTTATTATAGCAAATGGAAAGTGATTCTATTTATTAAAAATAAAATCAAAGGACTTACAGAAGGAGTCAGCAGCATCTTTAAGATGCCTTATAAAGTTGGTTTCTTATTCCACACTTTTCTTATTTGGTTTGGCTATATCGCTACATTTTACTTCGGTACACACGCCATAGAAGCCACTAGTACACTAAGCATTCCTATCGTTATGTCTGCCTTTGTAGCAGGTAGCTTTGCTGTATCATTTACTAATGGAGGTTTTGGAGCATTCCCGCTAATCATCGCAGAATTATTGTCTATCTACAGCATCTCTGCTGTCGCAGGTACAGCCTTTGGATGGATATTATGGACTACACAAACCGCTATCGTAGTCATATTCGGAGCACTATCCTTCTTAATCTTACCCCTATATTATAATCAAAAGAAAAACTAATCTCGCACTACCTCATCATAAAAAAAGCACCTATCTAAAATATTAGACAGGCACTCTTTAATAGTACAAACCAGTAAATTGGTATAATGATGGTATAAACAGCGCTATCAGTTATAAATCATTATTTCTTTATAGGTTACTTTGTGGGGATAATTGTTGTTGTTTTAATATTGTGCTATCAAGTAATTGATCATATCTGTAGTTGTCACTATTCCTTGTAGTACATTATCCTTATCTACTACCGGAAGTGAGTGAAACTGCTGTTTAGAGAAGATCTCAGCTACATCTTTGATATTAGTATCATCCATCACCACGATTGGGTTCTTCGTCATTACATCTTCTAACTTATAAGCGTCATAAATAGCGTCTAATGCACTTTGGTCTAGATCATTCGCTCCATATCCTATCTTTAAGATATCGTTGCTACTGATGATCCCCACTACATTCTCTGCTTCTATAACAGGGATATGTCTAATATTATATTCTACTAATAATTGGTTTACTTCACTTAACTTTTTATTAGTTGGCACAGCTATAAGTGCTTTAGACATAATTTGAGATACAGGTACTCTTTGTTTCATAGTGCTATAGTGTTTTATTGTTCTAGTACAAAGATTGCACTTACATACCTCATAATACATGATAAAAAGCAGGTTTTACTAAATAATAATGTCGTAATTTATATAGCAATGTTGTATTTATAGAACACATTATTCACCATAAGTGAATATACCACAATCTCAAAACTCTCCAATCCCTTGCCAATACTCGAAAAATAAAAATTGTGACAATTTATCTCAAAACAGTTTATCCAAAAGCCTGTTTTTTACCTAAATTGCTTCATAATTAACCACTTAAAAAATTATATCTATGGCAACAACGAACACTTATCTAACCTTCAATGGCAATTGTGAAGAGGCATTTAATTTTTATAAATCTGTATTTGGAGGAGAATTCACTTACCTCGTTAGATTCGACAGCATTCCAGATAGCCCAGAATTCGTAGTATCCCAAGAGGACAAGAACAAAATCATGCACGTCTCACTTCCTATCGGTAAATCTGTCTTAATGGGTAGTGATACTTCATGTGGCGATCCAACACCTATTGTACAAGGGAACAATTTCTCGATATCAGTATCCACAGATAGCCAAGCAGAGGCAGATGATCTATTCGCTAAGATAGCGGTAGGTGGTACTGTGATCATGCCGATCGAAGACATGTTTTGGGGTGACTATTTTGGAATGGTATTAGACCAATTTGGCATCCAATGGATGATCAACTTCAGTAGAGACGGACAGTACTAATAAGACCATAACCCCTAATCATCCCATCCCAATAGTAGCCTTCTGTTGGGATTTTTTTTCTAATTACACCACTTTATAAAAGACTAGCTTTAAATAGAACTAACTAATATTATCCAACACTACTGTTGTAGACACTATATAATTATCAATCCCCTACTAAGAGATCTTATTAGGGGATTTTCTTTTTATTCCCATTAGACATCTTCTGTTATCATCCTCTACACAGGTGAGACAATGTTTTCACTTTCCTTCCTATGCTCCCTATTTAATAGTATAGTGATAGGCAGGTGATAGGCTTATTTATAGCACTTTTTAGCCGACCAAATGCCCATCACTAGCCGACCACATGCCGACCACCCCTAATATTAATGTAAAAAAGATAACAGAATACGCTAGTTCTAGCACCTATTAATCGCTCTAAAAAATGGAATCCAAGCGAATATTAACTTGATATCGATAGAATTAAAAATGAAGAAAAGCTTATGCTCTAGTAGATGAACAGGTAATAAAATGAAGATAATCAGGATCAACGTTAAAAGTTGGGGAGGAAAGTGTAAAATAATATCTTTGTGC
>NZ_DAMANB010000031.1:0-36910 GCF_032073645.1 Myroides sp. | reverse complement strand
TAAGCCCAAAAGCTAGGAAATGGAGACTGACACAGTTTGTGTTACACTCCCATTTTGTTCAATTATCTCATTAATTTTTTTCTTGTTTTTTACAAAGCGTGAATTCAAGTTATAAATGCAACAGTTGCTATTTTGTCTAATTTATCTGCAAAAACTTCATTAGGCGATTTAAAACCAAATCTCTTTCTTGGTCTATTGTTTAAAATATTTACAACTCTATCTATTTGTTGTTGTGTAATTAAATCGAAGTTACTGATTTTCGGGAAATATTGTCTGACTAAACCATTTAAATTTTCATTAGCGCCTCTTTCCCAACTGTGATAAGGTTTTGCAAAATAATAGGCAATCTGTAACGCATTAGCTATATTTTGATGGTTTGCAAACTCTTTTCCATTATCAGAAGTGATTGTATGTAGAAGAGGTTTGTAATCCTTTAATAGCTCTATTGTTTTAGCCTCTATCGCATGAGCTTGTTTAGATTCAACCTTCCCCATTAGTAAAATCCCTGTGGCTCTATCGTTAATAGTTAATAAGGCTCCATTATGATTTTTTCCTATTATCAAATCAATTTCTAAGTCTCCTATTCTTTCTTTTTTGTCAACAATACCAGGTCTTTCATCTATATCTAATCTGTTCGATATTACCCCTCTACTATCTTTATTGCTTCCTCTTTTACGATATTTTTTCCCTTTATTTCGTAGATGCTTATAAAGCTTTCCTCCTTGCTTTTTATCCTTCCAAATAAACTGATAAATACATTCTACTGAAACCATTTCTATCTTCTCTATTTTACATCTTCCTACTATTTGTTCAGGGCTATAATCTTTATTGAGCAGCGACAAAATGGTTGCTTTGACACTTTTATTTAAGCGTTTATGCTTAGGTTTTTCTTTATGACGAAGTGTTGTCTTTTTTTGAGCAAGATCGGCTTTATAAACACCGTTTCTACCATCTGAATTACGTTTAAGCTCTCTGCTAACAACTGATCTGTCTTTGCCTATATAATCACCTATTTCACTAAGTGATCTACCTAAATTTTTATATGCTTCTATTTTTGTATCTTTGTTCTAACGTTAAATGTGACATCTTTTTGATTGTGTAGGAACTTCAAAAGTAGATGTTTTTTTTTCGCCAACAGCGGGGAACATTTGCCCCATGGGGCAAATGTTCCCCGCTGTTCTTTTAAATGCTGTTGCATTTATTTGTTGAATCTAAGAAGTCTATATAAGTACTTTCACTTTAAAGAAATAAAAGTGCAAAAAAGTCTTTGGACTGACTTTAAAAAGTTGGACAAATTGATGCAACTTTTTCAATACAAGTGAATGAGACTTACAAGCATTTACATTATACAATATGGGTATCAAGAAACAGAAATAGGAAACAACAGTTTTTAAATAAAATAGAGGCGAGTCAATATTTTGACTCGCCTTTTTAATTTATCGCCTTTTTCTTTATGATGTTTTTATCTTCGGAAAGCCTCCGTCTACACTTAGCTCTGTACCTACAATGAATGAAGCGGCATCAGAAGCTAAGAACATGACTGCTTCTGCTACTTCAGACGCTTGACCGAAGCGCTGTATAGGCACCTGTGGTGCAAAGGAAGTCGTGAAAGATTCGACCTGTTCTTTGGATAAGTTTGATCGGTCGAAGTAGTTCGTTTGGATAGGACCTGGAGATACAGCATTAACGCGTATTCCTCTACTGATTAATTCTGAGGCAAAGGTCTTAGTGAACGATTGTACAGCTGCCTTAGCAGCAGAATAGACACTAGAGTTTTGCATCCCTACTTCAGTGACAATAGAAGTGTTTAGCACAATAGCGCTATCACTAGACATAAGAGATAAGACCTGCTGTACAGTGAATAGAGTTCCCTTAACGATAGTATTGAACATCTCTTCATAGTGCGTCTCATCTATCAGCTCTAGTGGAGCATATTTACCAAAACCAGCATTAGCAAATACGATATCTAAACGAGAAGTATAGTGACGTAACTCTTCGTTTAGACGCATCAGGTCTACCATATTACCAGCGTCAGAGACGATGCCTATAGCCTGATGACCTAGTTATGCCACTGTACTGTCTACAGTATGTTTATTTCTACCTGTGATGATGACCTGCGCACCGTGTTGAATAAATAAGAGTGCCGTTGCTTTACCGATACCACTAGTTCCACCAGTGATAAGCGCTATTTTACCTTTTAGTTTCATTTTACTGTATTTAGAAACCCAAAAGTATATTGACTCTTACTCACTCACAATCCGTTTCTTGCTACTCTGCTTATTCGTATTTATAATTTTTTACACCAGCATTTATTTCTACTTCTATGAAGTTTTGTTCAGGTGGTATAGGGCATGAGTATTTAGGGTTATACACACAAAATGGATTATAAGCCTGATTAAAGTTTAGAGTGATAAGGTCTCCTTCTGGTATCTCTAAATCTATATATCTACCTCCACCATAAGTAGTCACTCCAGAAGTAAGATCTGTAAAGGGTAAGAATAGATGATTAGCATAGTCTTCTTTCTTTAGGATATCTAGATCCTGAAAGACATCTACTTTATGTTCTTTTTTATCTAATGTAAAGTGTAGTTCTCCGTATTTGACATAATTCAGCTTATTCGAAGTCGTTGTAGGCATCGTAAAAGGCTTTTCGTCTGGTGTGCGAACTAGTTTAGCTTCTACAACATAATCTTCTGTTATAGGGAAGAAATCAAGTCCTTTAAACTTCTTTAGGGCATCCTTAGGTAAAGGAGATGTTTTAGAGTCGCTAAACTCCTTGTTGAGTTCTTTTTGGAATACCTCTGCTCTTTCTATATCTGTTTTAGGCTGAGAACAAGAAATTAGTAGGGATAATACTGCTCCCAACATAAATAGCTTTTTCATATTGGTTATTGTTGTTTGAGGTAAAAGTAACAAAAAAGGTTTGCCCAAAAAAGGCAAACCTTGATATAATGTTGTTTCACTGATTATCCTAAGTGAGAACGTAGCATCCAAGCTGTTTTCTCATGCGCTTCCATTAAGCCGATTAAGAAGTCAGCAGTACTCTTATCATTAGACTCTTCGATAGCATCTATATTCTGTCTGATGAAGGATACGATTACCTCATAGTCTATTAATAACTCAGCTATCCAAGACTTACTATCTGTATCTGTAGTTTTTCTCTCTTCTGTTAAGTGAGTTAGTTTTAAGTAATCTTTTAAAGAAGAAGGAGCATAGTGTCCTAGAGTTTTAATACGTTCTGCTACAGCATCTACATTCACTGCTAGTTCTGTATATAGTTCTTCGAAGTATACGTGTTTAGAATGGAAGTCCACCCCCGTTACGTTATAATGAGCATTTCTCGCTTTAGTGTAAAGGATAAACTCATCTGCTAATAATTTAGATAGTACTTCTGCATTGAATTGACGTGCGTTGTCTGTAAGACCGATATTTGTTTTCATAGTGTTTTGATTTTTTATTACTATGTAAATGTACGAAATATATTAGGCAATGTCATTGATACGTAATTGTTTATATTTATGAAGATATTAAAAATATCTATAAAATTTATAGTGTCCTTATAAGAGTAAACAAAAAAAGGAGCTCGTCATGAGCTCCTTTCCGTATTCTATAAATACTATTTTTTTAGTTTGTCAGCTGCGTCTTTCATCGCACCTTTTACTTCATCAGCTTTCTTTTCAGTAGCTTCTTTTACTTCTTCTACTTTTTTCTCAGTAGCTTCTTTTACTTCTTCTGCTTTCTCTTCAGTAGCATCTTTAGCGTTTTCTACTGCATCACCAGCTTTTTTGCTTACTTCTTCGAATTTAGCTTTAGCGTCATCCCAAGTTTTTTGTGCAGCTTCTAAAGCTTTGTTAGCTTCTTCTTGAGCTTTTTTGTCTCCTTTTTTAACAGCTTCTTCTACTGCTTTCTTAGCATCAGCTAATTTTGTTTCAGCTTCAGTTTTAGCTTTTTCAAATTCTGATACAGCAGCTGATTCTTCTATTGTAGCTTCTGTGTTTTCTACAGCTGGAGTTGTTTCTTCAGCTTTTGTGTCTTTACATGAAGTAGCGAATAATAATCCAACTACTGCGAATGATAACAATACTTTTTTCATAGGAATTTATTTTAGTTCCTAACAAAGTTATAAAAAAACTATGTTAATACTGTAGTTTAAATAGTTAAAATAGGATTACTTCTTCTTATTCTCTGTTTTATTAGCTCCTTTCTTATTAAAATCGAGAGGACCGAAGTTGTTCACATAACGTGTGATTGTATTCTTTCTTTTCGCGATATATGGTCCAGAGTTATTGGCTTTATATCGTCTCGGACTCGGTAGGATGACCGCAATACCTGCTGCTTGATTAGCAGTTAAGCTCTTAGCATCTTTATTATACCAATGCTTTGCCGCAGCCTGTGCTCCATAGACACCATCACCCATCTCTATACTATTTAGATAGACTTCTAGGATTCTCTCCTTAGGCCATAAGAACTCTATCAGTACAGTGAAGTACGCTTCAAAGCCTTTGCGGATATAACTACGCCCTGGCCATAAGAACACATTCTTAGCAGTCTGTTGTGAGATGGTGCTACCGCCTTTGATCTTTTTGCCTTTTTCATTGTTCTTCATTGCTTTCTCTATGGCTTTAAAATCAAAACCATTATGCGTCAAGAAGTATCCATCCTCACTAGCGATCACTGCCTTTTGTAGATTGACATTGATGTCGTCTAGAGGTACCCATTTATGTTGTAGTGTCATTGGTTTGCCGTCTTTGACCTGTTCATACAGTCTGATAAACATCAGTGGGGTATAAGGTACAGGGACAAAACGAAAGACTAGTACTGAGAAAATACTCAGTCCAAAAAAGAGAAGTGCTAGCTTTAAAAAGAAGCGTGTTATTTTTCGTATCATGACGAAAGAATGAATATAAATCGGCGCAAAAGTAAATAAAAAAACGGTTGCTAAATAAAAAAATAATACAATAAAAAACTCGCCAAAATAGCGAGTTTAGGTTGTAATCATAATAAGTAATAAGAAAGAATAGGAGTCAAACCTCTCCTTCTATTTTATTGAGGATTAGTTGTCCACAGCGATGCTGTTTTAACCATGGCTCTTCTTGGTAATCTCAATGTAGCTACGATAAGCTCTGCGAAGTCCTCTGGCTGTAAGATATGATCAGGGTTACCATCTGTAAGTCCTAATTCTATAGACATATCTGATGCGATAGTACTTGGCGTTAGTGTACATACTCTAATGTTGTTTTTGCGCACTTCCTTCATTAGTGATTCAGACATCCCGATCACTGCAAATTTAGACGCAGAGTATGCAGACGTAGTTGCATTTCCGTTAAGACCAGCTGTAGAAGCTACGTTGAAGATATCTCCTTCATTCTGATCTATTAAGTGAGGTAGTACTTCTCTAGTCACATTATACACTCCCATCACGTTAGTAAGTAAGATCTCTTCCCAACGCTCAGCAGACATATCTGTGAATTTTCCGAATTCTGATATACCAGCATTGTTCACTAATATATCTACTCCTCCTAATGTTTCTATTAATTTAGCTATTTCAGCTTTTACTTTTGCTTTATCAGTCACATCGAATACGGCATAAGTAGCTTTCACTCCTAATGCTTCTAACTCTGTAACAGTTGCTTGTAATGTTTTCTCGTTTCTACCAGTAATAGCAACGTTTATCCCTTCTTGAGCGAAAGCAATAGCAGTAGCTTTACCTAATCCTCTTCCACCTCCGGTGATAATTGCGTTTTTACCTTTCAATTTCATGTTTTTAATGCTTTTGTGTAAATATATGTAAATTAATGAGAAATTAGTGTTTTGTAAACGTTAAACTTACTTGGTTTTTATAAATTTTTCGATAGAATTCCACAAGTTATAACGTTTTATTAGTGCCTGTTTAGAGATTGCGATGACATCTTGCCATTTCTGTTGATCATCTCCACATAGCTCAGAGATCATCTTCATCGCCATCGGACCATGCTCATCTCCATCTAGTTCGATATGACGTTCGAAGTAATACACTAGTTTTGTCAAGTCTGTTTCAGGGAAGTTTTGTTGAAAACCTTTTAAGATTTCGGTAAACATATCAGGTATCAAATCTTCTCGACCAAATGTGAAGGCTGCTGCGATCTCATGTGCTTTACCTCCTTCGATAGTCTTGAATGTAAAGTTTAAAAACTCTTTTACCCCTTCATCTAAGTCTGTCTGTGCTATCGCTTCGAAGATAGGTGTACCAGACTTAAGAGTGCGGATAAGTGCTTCGATAGCAGTAGTATCTGCTTTAGCCGTTATCATCGCATCTAAGTACATCTCGAAGTGGCTCAGGCGTTGCCCATCATAGGCTAGGTCTGACTCTTCTGCTAGTACAATCTCATTGATCAAATAGCGTGTCTGTGGAAACTCTGAGGCAAACCAAGGAGTCGTAGTACAAGTCAATTGTTGTTGTAATGCCTTAAGTAACGACATAAAATCCCATACCGCATATACATGCCCTTCCATAAATGTACATAAGTGAGGGATAGTCTTTATTTTATTATAAAGAGGGTGTTGAAGTAACGCATTTCTTTCTTCAGCTATCTGTGCATTGATTTCTTGAATAGTCATATCTTCTAAAATTTAGTACAAAAGTAAAAAAGCTTCACCGAAAGGCGAAGCTCTTTGTATAAAGTTTATCTATTACTTGATTTACTACTTAAATGCAGGGAATCCTGTCACATCCATACCTGTTATTAACAAGTGGATATCATGTGTCCCCTCATAGGTCACTACAGATTCTAAGTTCATCATGTGACGCATGATAGAGTACTCTCCTGTGATACCCATACCACCCAACATCTGACGCGCATCACGTGCGATGTCTAATGCCATAGCCACATTGTTTCGTTTAGCCATAGAGATCTGTGCAGAAGTAGCTCTTCCTTCGTCTCTCAGTACGCCTAATCTCCAGGTTAATAGCTGTGCTTTAGTGATCTCTGTGATCATCTCTGCTAATTTCTTTTGTTGTAACTGAGTCGCACCGATAGGTTTGTCGAACTGTATGCGCTCTTTCGAGTAGCGAAGTGCTGTGTCATAGCAGTCCATAGCGGCTCCGATAGCTCCCCATGCGATACCATATCTAGCAGAATCTAAACATCCTAGAGGCGCTCCTAGTCCTGATTTGTTTGGCAATAAGTTAGCTTTAGGTACTTTGACATTGTCGAATATTAACTCACCTGTAGCCGAAGCTCTCAGTGACCACTTATTATGTGTCTCTGGAGTAGTGAAGCCTTCCATACCACGCTCTACGATCAGCCCGTGTATACGCCCTTCTTCATTCTTAGCCCATACTACAGCGATGTCTGCGAATGGAGCATTAGAGATCCACATTTTAGCCCCATTTAGTAGGTAGTGGTCTCCCATATCTTTAAAGTTAGTCAACATCCCACCAGGGTTAGAACCGTGATCAGGCTCTGTCAATCCGAAGCATCCGATATACTCTCCCGTCGCTAGCTTAGGTAGGTACTTCATGCGTTGCTCCTCATTACCGTACTTCCAGATAGGGTACATCACTAGTGAAGACTGTACTGATGAGGTAGAACGAATACCAGAATCTCCTCTCTCGATCTCCTGCATGATTAGTCCATACGAAATTTGGTCTAATCCTGCTCCTCCGTATTCTGTAGGGATATAAGGACCGAATCCACCTATCTCGGCTAACCCTGGTATTAATTGTTTTGGAAATTCTGCACGTTGAGCGAAGTCTTCTATAATAGGAGAAACTTCTTTCTTCACCCATGCTCTCGCTGTATCTCTAATTAACTTGTGTTCATCACTTAACAAGTCGTCTAATAAGTAATAATCAGGTGCCTGAAATAAATCTGGTCTCATATATCAATATCGTTTTTTGTGGTTGTATAACAAAAATAGACATTATTTCGAATTGACCAATTTTTACCTCTAAAAGAGAATATAAAAATTCAAATAAGTATCATTTTTATACAAATAATGCTTTATTTCTATCTTAATTTATAGTAGATGGTTTGGGTACAACCTGAATACAGTTCGGTAAACTACCTCTTATCCCAAGTAAATACTGGGTATTACCGAATAGCTTCCGAATAAAAATAAATGGAATAAGCTTAAAGTTTTGAATCATAGATGTCTATGTGCAATAAGAAAGTGCATATCTGTGCAAAAAGAGCTAATGAGGTCATTATCTCCATAAGAGGGCAGGGGATATTTGAAATCATAAAGAGGGAGAAGGTTATTCTTTGAATAATATTGTTCTGTATAAGTTGAATTACCTATCTTGTAGAGATTAAATAGTAAGCTATGACTAATAAATTAATGATGTTAATCGCATTATTCTTCTCTATAGGAATAATGGCTCAAGATAAACTACACGTAACAGGTAAGATTACGGGGATAGATAATAAGACTAAACTTAGTATCTCAGGAGGAGAGAAAGAAAAGGAGTTCTATCTAAAGGATGGTGTGATAGATGTAGAGGTTGATCTAAAAGAAGCACCTGCTTCTGTATTTATAATAGTGTATTATGACAAAGATATTAAGTACACTTCTTTTTTCTTAGGTAACGAATCTGTGACTATCGATGCTTCTATTGATGATTTTCCTAATGAGGTAGTTGCTAAAAATTCGAAGTATGATGGATTGAGATATGAGAACTATTCATTAAGTAAAGATCTTGATAAGAAGCGCAATGATATTGACGAGATTATAGAAAAGGAAATCGGAGAGGGGGCTAAACCTGAAGTTGTATACGCTAAGTATAAAGATGAATTAGATGCTATTAGAAAAGAAAATGCTGGGCGTCAGTATGAGTTTCTTAAGAAAAATATTAATACTGATTATGGTAGACATTTAATTAGGTTTTATGTAGATCAATTTACAGAAGAACAGTTTAAGACTTTGTATAGCTTAGTGGATCCTATAAATATGGATAGAAGTGAGATTAAGTTTTTAAAGACTTTATGTGATTCTAAACAATTAGAAGTAGGAGATATATATTATGACTTTACCGCATTAGATTTGAAAAGTAAGGTAGTTAAGTTTAGTGACTTCTTTAAAGAAAAGTATGTATTGCTTGATTTCTCACATGTTAACTGTGGATATTGTTATATGGCGGCTCCTAAGACTGCTTTGATAGCTGAAGAGCTAAAGGATAAAGTAATGTATGTGACTTATCACACAGGTGATAATCTGAAAGAAGCTGAAGAGTATTATGAGCTAAAAGGAAAGAAAGGAAACATAATTTGGAATAAAGAAGGAGATCTTCACCCTATGATGGCTATGTACCGAAATATGAGCACTCCATCTTATTTATTATTTAGCCCTGATGGGAAGTTTATAAAAGAAGTTAATGGATCTAAGGCAGACCTTAAGTCGATTATACTAGAAGAGATAGAGAAGTAAGATTAATCTTATTGTGTAGAATTTGTTATTATTGACATCTTAAGACAGTAATAATAAAAAAGAGGCAATAGTATCTATCTGTATTTACCAACCTAATTATTTAAACAATGACTAATAAACTAATGATGTTAATCACATTATTCTTTTCTATAGGAATAATGGCGCAAGACAAACTACACATAACAGGTAAGATTACAGGAATACCTAATGAAGCTAAGCTTACATTAGAAAATAATTTTAAGAAGGTTGTCTTTCAATTAAAAGATGGAGTACTAGATATAGAAATGGAGTTGACAGATGTACCTACATTAGTCTTTATGACGATAGAACACGAAGGTAAACAGAAATATACTACTTTTTTTGTAGGTAATGAAGCTATTGTACTTAATGGCTCTATAGATGACTTTCCTAATAATATAAAAGCAGAGAATTCTAAATATGATGAGCTAAGATATCAAGAGCATTTATTGACAAAAGAGTTAAATGATAAGATAGAGATCCTAAGTGCTGAAGCTCGTACTATGATAGAAGAGGGAGCTATCCGTGACAGCGTGTATAAAATGTATATGAATAATGTAGAACCTCTAGGAAAGATAACGAAAATCATGAGGGAAATAGAGCAGAAGTCAGCTGACTTTATAAAGGATAACATCAATACAGATTATGGGCGTTATTCATTGAGGTATTGTTTGAGTCAGTTTACTCCTGAAGAGATTAGAGAGATAGCACCTTTAATAGATCCGAAGTATAAGAATACTGAAGAAGTTCGATTTGTCTACTCTATAGCAGATAGTAATACACTAGAAGAAGGAGATAAGTATTATGATTTTATAGCTAAAGATATCAATCAAAAGCAAGTGAGATTTAGCGATTACTTTAAGGGTAAATACGTGTTGTTAGACTTTTCTACATTGCATTGTGGATATTGTCAAGAGGCAGCTCCTAAAACAGCTCAAATAGCAGAAGAATTAAAAGATCAGTTGACATACGTTACCTATTATGTAGACCATGATATAGAAGGTCTTCATGATTATTACACATTAAAGAAGGATAGAGGAAACTTAATTTGGAATACTGGAGGACGTTTAGAGCCTAATCTCGGTATGTATAGACAGAATGGGACACCACATTATATGCTCTTTGACACTAAAGGAAAGTTAGTAAAAGATTTTATAGGAATGCAAGGAAAGGATTTTGAAGAGCAGTTGAAAGAGTTGATGAAATAATAGTAAACGATGCTACATATATTAGTCTAGGACAAAAGTCTTTTACCATCAAGAAGATTACGTATATTTTCGCTGTGAATAAAACAACACAACAAAATGAGAACTAAGATTGATACTACCCAATGGGAGAGAGGGGAGCAATATGCTTTTTTTAAACAGTTTACAGAACCTTTCTTTGGTATTACAGTACAAGTAGATTGTACTACGGTGTATAATAGAGCTAAAGCGAATGAGGATTCTTTCTTTCTTACTTATCTGCACGATGCACTTAGAGCGGCTAATGAGGTAGAGGCGTTTAGATATAGAATAGTGGATAATGAGGTATATCTGTACGATGAGGTGCACGCATCACCTACCATCAATAGACCTAATGGAACTTTTGGGTTTGCGTATATGAATTATTACGCTGATAAGCAGACTTTCTTCGCAGAGGCAAAAAGAGAAATAGAGAGTGTACAGCAGTCGACTTCATTATTACCTGCGTCGAATAGTGAGAATGTATTACATATCTCAGCTTTACCATGGCTAGACTTTACGAGTATGAGTCATGCACGTAACTTTGACTTCCCAGATAGTTGTCCTAAGATTTCTTTTGGAAAAGTAATGGAGGAGAATGGTCGTAAGCGCATGGCAGTATCTATACATGGACACCATGCACTGATGGATGGATATCACGTTAGTCAATTCGTAGAACGTTTTCAAGAATTATTAAACGAACAATAGGATGAGTACAACTGCTGTTCCGTTAGGAATAAAAAGAATAGCAACACTGTGTGTGTTGAGAAATGGGAATAACTTTATGCTTCTAAAGCGTTTAAAAGAACCCCATAAAGATACGTATACTCCTGTGGGAGGTAAGATAGAACCTTTCGAAACTCCTGAAGAGGGGGTGATCCGTGAAACATTTGAAGAGACAGGGATAAGAGTAGATAAGGTGAAGTTCTGCGGAATACTGACAGAGACTTCTCCTGTGAAGTATAATTGGTTAAGCTATGTGTATGTAGCAGATATCGATGCTGTCACTCCTCCTGACTGTAACGAGGGAACTTTAGAGTGGATAGCGTATGAGGACTTGCTAAATGTACCTACTCCGAAGACAGATAGGTTTATTTATAAATACATCTTAGAGAATAAGCCTTTTGTATTCCATGCTCTATACGATGGAGATTTGAATCTGTTAGAGATGAAGGAGGAGATTTCTAATGAGGAATTAGGAATTTAGAATTAGGTATGGTTTACGGTTCATAGTTTATGGTTTTTACCTGCGACATTAGGTATAAGTAGGATTTTACTGTAGAGACGCAAGATTTTGCGTGTCACATAAAGCAGGTAGATACACAATTAATATAAAAAGCCCTACTATAATGGTAGGGCTTTTGCTTTATATTAGTTTATTTTATTCTGTTTTCTGCGTTTTCTGATACGTCTGATGATAAAGATTAATCCAATTGAGATTAGGATAAATGGCCAGATATAGAATAGCCCTATTACGAATGATAATAGATTACTCCATCCAGAACCAAAGGCAGATGATATTTCGTGTCCAAAGCCTGTTGTTGATTCTCCTTTTTCATAGAAAGTTACCGTAAGAGTACTTAGCGATATTCTACTCTTTAGGTACTTTAGTCGTCCTTCGAATGACTCAATATCCGCACGTAGAGCCCCTAGTTCTCTTTCTATTCTTAGAATATCATCTATCGTGTTAGCGCGTTTAAGTAATTCTTTATAGCGTTCTTCTATTTCTTTTTTCGTCTTGATTCTCGCTTCTATATCGATGAACTCTTCGGTTACATCTAAGGCATTGATATTTTTGCTGTCTACTTTAGTGGCAGTCTGTGTAACTCCTTCTAACAAGGTTTCGAAGTTCTTTGCTGGTACGCGAATCACAATGGTATGTTCAGTGCGATTGCCATAGACATTTGATGTGTCTTGTGATAGATATCCGTTGAGTTTTTTACTACTTGCTACGATATTAGCTCGAGTTTCTTGTGCATTAGAAGTTTCGAAACGTATATTCCCTTCTTTGACTATCATACGCTCAGGTACAGTGATATCTTGAGTAGAATCTGTGGATTGTGGTGCTTCGGCAGTAGTTTCTGCAGCCGCATCTGTTGTGCTGATATCTTCTAAAGCAACAGCAGAGATTTCTCCGTATTCTGCTGATTTAGAGCAAGAGGCTAATGCTATGAATAACATTAGGGTTAATAGTTTGAGTGTCTTTTTCATAGTTATTGTTTTACATTAACAAATGTAATAGATGGTTTAATATATAACCTATTAGAGGTTAAAAATATTGTTTTAAATCACTGATTATAGGGAGGAGTTTAATTGGGAATGGACAATTAAGAATGTTTTATATTGTCCTATTAGCTACAGTGTCCCACTTTCTGCTACTAAAAGTGATTAAATGATATCATTCATAGTCAGAATAGTCAGTATTAAAAAGAGCATTTGATAAGAGAAGTACTTTTGGAGGGTGATTGATAGTGTATCAGTTACCCTTTAAGCTCACTTAGAGGATGTTCTTTGAAATATTGTTTTTATGGTTTACGGTTCAGTATATTGTGGTTACTGTGTTTGACACGCAAGATTTTGCGTCTCTACCTTATGTACGTTGTGGAGCTGTATGCGTAATTTTTATTGTGTAGAATGATATAGATGGTTGGTTTTTTGTGGAGTTATGATTTGTATAAAACATAAAACCTCTTGCCCTAAGACAAGAGGTTTATCACAACCAAAAAATTATAAATAACGAGCTTATTAGTTTGCGGTCTACAAATGGTCAACCGCTCCCTGTTCTCTAAACTGTTGCAAGCTTAATGATGTTCTTGATATTGTCAGATTTCCCCATAGAGTAGTAATGTACTATTGGGGTTCCTGCTTCTATCAATTCTCTTGACTGCTGGGCACACCATTCGATACCGATTTCGCGGATGGCAGCATTGTCTTTTGCTTTGAGTACCTCAGCAACCAAATCATCTGGTAAGTCAACTTTAAAACGTTGAGGTAATAGATTGAGTTGGCTTAAGGTAGCTAAAGGCTTTAGTCCTGGGATAATCGGCACATCAATACCAATTGATCTACATTTATCTACAAAGGCAAAGAACTTACTGTTGTCAAAAAACATCTGTGTAACAATGTATTCTGCTCCATTGTCTATCTTCTGCTTTAGGTATTTAAGATCTGTGTCAAAGTTAGGTGCTTCCATGTGTTTCTCAGGGTAACCTGCTACTCCAACACAGAAGTCAGTCTTACTGGTATTCTCAAGTTCAGGGTCTAAATAGATACCTTGGTTAAGTTCACTTATTTGGGTAACTAGGTCAGAGGCATACTTATTTCCTTTGGGTTCAGGCTTAAAGTAAGTTTCGTTCTTTACAGCATCACCTCTAAGGGCTACAACATTATCAATACCTAAGAAATCAAGGTCTATGAGGAAGTTTTCGGTGTCTTCTTTGGTGAATCCTCCACATAAGATGTGCGGTATGGCGTCCAACTTGAATCTATTTTGGATAGCCGAACAAATGCCGACAGTTCCTGGTCTTTTTCTAACTGTTCTTTTTTCCCACAGTCCGTTGCCTGCTTCTTTGTACTCATATTCTTCTCGATGATACGTTACGTCTATGAAAGGAGGATCAAACTCCATTAGCGGTTCGATAGAGTCAAATATTCCTTGAATATTTTGTCCTTTTAAGGGAGGTAATATCTCAAAAGAGAATTGCGTTTTACCGTTTGCTTTTTGGATATGTTCTGTTACTTTCATGATTCGTTCGTCGTTAATTTATTATTTTGTGCTAAGTTGGGAGATAACCAACGTTCAGCTTCTTCTATTGATATATTTCTTCTATTGGCATAATCTTCTAATTGATCTTGTTCTATCTTACCTAACCCAAAGTATCTACTCTGTGGGTGGGCGAAGTAGTAACCAGATACTGCAGCAGCAGGGAACATCGCATAACTTTCTGTTAGACTAACACCTATTCGTTCTTCGACTTGTAGGAGTTTCCATATTGTGCCTTTTTCTAAATGATCAGGACAAGCAGGATATCCTGGTGCAGGTCTGATACCTTGATACGCTTCTTTTATCAGTTCTTCATTACTAAGGCGTTCTGCAGAGGCATACCCCCAAATCTCTTTGCGGACACGGTGGTGCAGATATTCTGCAAAGGCTTCTACTAAACGATCTGCTAATGCCTTCACCATAATAGCGTTATAGTCATCAAGGTCGTCTTCGTATTCTTTTGCTATTTCATCTACTCCAAAACCTGTTGAGACTGCGAATAAACCAATGTAGTCTTCTAATCCACTTTCTTTTGGAGCAACAAAGTCTGCTAAGGCAATATTCGGAGCCTTGATATTCTTTAATGATTGTTGACGCAGTGTTAATAACTTATCTAATGTTTCTCCTTGTTCATTGTACACTTCGATATCATCATCATTAACTTGATTTGCAGGGAAAATGCCTAAGACACCTCGTGCTTCGAACCAACGTTCATTAATAATCTTGTCTAACATAATCAAGGCATCGTCATATACTTGTGTAGCTGTCTGCCCGACTACCTCATCTGTTAATATCTGAGGGAACTTACCATACAACTGCCAAGAACGGAAAAACGGTGCCCAATCTATAAATGGCAATAATTCGTCTAATTCTACTGTTACGGTTTTTGTACCGATAAAGTTGGGTTTGACAATGTCTTTAGCATCCCATTCTATCTTGACTTTGTTAGCTCTTGCTTGTTCTATTGTGATATAGCTCTTGTCTCTTGCTCTGCCTAAGTAATCGCGTCTTAGCTGATCATATTCTTCTCTGATGTTATCTTTAAATGTTGTTTCAATTTCTTTTTGTAATAACTGATTAGCAATGGTAACTGAACGTGAGGCATCGTGTACATGTACAACACAATTCTTGTACTCTGGTGCTATCTTCACAGCTGTATGAACACGTGAAGTAGTTGCTCCACCAATCATGATTGGAATATTGCTATTGACCTTGTCTAATTCTTTAGCTAAGTGTACCATCTCGTCTAAAGAAGGAGTGATTAATCCACTTAGTCCAATGATGTCCACTTGTTCTTTAATAGCTGTTTCAATAATCTTCTCAGGTGGAACCATTACCCCAAGGTCTATAATCTCATAGTTATTACAAGCCAATACCACAGCTACGATATTCTTACCGATGTCGTGTACATCCCCTCTCACGGTAGCCATAAGTATCTTACCAGCATTACCTACAGAGGCTTCTGCATTCTGTTTTTTACTTTCTTCAATAAACGGAAGTAGATAGGCTACAGCCTTCTTCATCACACGTGCAGACTTCACTACCTGTGGTAAGAACATCTTACCTGCTCCGAATAGGTCTCCGACTACATTCATTCCATTCATTAGGTATTGTTCAATGACTTGGATAGGTTGAGGTACGCTTAGACGAGCTTCTTCTGTATCTTCTATAACATAAGTTTCTATTCCTTTTACTAATGCATGTGTTAGTCGGTCTTGGATACTACCTGAACGCCATTCTTCTACTTTGATTTCGATTGATTGAATAGCACTTTCATTTTTAATACTTTCGGCAAAGTCAAGTAGGCGTTCAGTCGCATCATCTCGTCTATTTAGCAACACGTCTTCTACGTGTTCCATTAGATCCTTGTCTACCTCATCGTACACTTCTAACATCTCAGGATTCACAATACCCATATTCATACCGTGCTGTATCGCATGGTATAAGAAGGCTGCATGCATCGCTTCACGTACTTTATTATTCCCTCTAAACGAGAAAGAAACATTACTTACACCACCACTTACATTGGCGTAAGGAAGGTTCTCTCTAATCCATTTGGTGGCATTAAAGAAGTCCAAAGCATTGTTGTTGTGCTCTTCCATTCCTGTCGCAACAGGAAATATGTTGGGGTCAAAGATGATGTCCTGGGGTGCGAAGTTTACTTGGTTGACTAATATATCATAAGAGCGTCTGCATATTTCTATTCTTCGTTCTAAAGAATCTGCCTGTCCTTTTTCGTCGAATGCCATTACTACAGAGGCAGCTCCATAGCGTTTGATTAATTTAGCGTGTTCGATAAATAACTCTTCTCCCTCTTTTAGGCTGATAGAGTTCACAATCGCTTTACCTTGTACTACGCGTAGTCCTGCTTCGATAATTTCCCATTTAGAGCTATCAATCATAATAGGAACTTTCGCAATATCTGGTTCAGAGGCTATGAGATTAAGGAAGTTAGTCATACAGTGTACACCGTCTAAGAGTCCTTCATCCATATTAATGTCTATAACCTGAGCACCACCCTCTACTTGTTCTCTTGCAACAGCTAAGGCTTCGTCAAATTTCTCTTCTTTAATCAAACGCAGGAACTTACGAGAACCTGTAACATTGGTACGCTCTCCTATGTTGATAAAGTTAGTCTCGGCAGTTACATATAGTGGTTCTAATCCAGATAAGGCAAGCACAGGCTTTAGGTTGAATTGCTTTGGTTGTCTATCTTTACTGTGTTCTGCTACTGCCTGAGCAATTAACTTAATATGCTCTGGTGTAGTACCACAACAACCTCCAATAATCTGTACCAAGTTTTGACTCAAGAAGCTATCGATTAGTTCTTTCATCTCTGTTGGTGTTTGGTCATATTCTCCAAAGGCATTTGGTAACCCCGCATTTGGGTGAGCAGAGATATTCACTGCTGCGTGTTGACTCAGTTGTTTTACATACGGCTCTAATTGTTCTGCTCCTAAAGCACAGTTAAACCCTATACTCAATAAAGGGATATGTGCTATAGAAATCAGAAAAGCCTCAACAGTCTGTCCTGACAAGGTACGCCCCGAAGCATCAGTTATCGTACCTGAAATCATAATCGGAATATCGATACCTCGTTCTGCTTGTATCTCGTCTATAGCGAATAAAGCTGCTTTAGCATTAAGGGTGTCGAATATAGTCTCGACTAATAGTAAGTCACATCCACCGTCTAATAATGCTTCTGCTTGCTGTTTATACGCTATACGTAGTTCTTCAAAAGTAATGGCACGATATCCTGGATTATTTACATCAGGAGATAAACTCGCTGTCTTATTCGTCGGACCAATAGCTCCTGCTACATAACGAGGTTTATTAGGGTCTAAGGCCTCTACTTCGTCTGCTACTTCTCGCGCTATCTTAGCCGATTGGTAGTTTAGTTCGTATACTATATCTTCAAGGTGATAATCTGCCATAGCAATGGTAGTACCCGAGAAGGTATTCGTAGATAAAATATCAGCTCCTGCCAAAAGATATTGTCTGTGTACTTCTTTTACAGCGTCAGGTTGAGTGATAGACAACAAGTCATTATTTCCTTTTAAAGGATGAGCAAAATCAGCAAAGCGCTCTCCTCTAAAGTCTTCTTCTGAGAATCGGTAAGCCTGAAGCATTGTACCCATTGCTCCATCGAGTACTAATGTTCTTTGTTTTAATAGGCTTCTGATATCAGTATGTGTAAGTGTTGTTGACATAATTTTCTCTTTTAATCAATGTTTTTTGAAGTGTCTTGAACTTGTTTTACTGTGCAGCAGTTAAGGCTTGTTCTAAGTCACGGATAATATCTTTTGTATTCTCTAAGCCGACAGATAGACGTATCAGGTTGTCTGTAATACCTGTGGCTATTTTTTCTTCTGCAGGAACCTTACTATGTGTGGTAGAAGCAGGGTGGGTAACGATAGTTCTACTATCTCCTAGATTAGCAGTGCGACTACATAACTGTAAAGCATTTAAGAATGCTCTACCTGCGTCAATACCTCCCTTGATACCAAAAGCTATAATGTTACCACCTTGTTTCATTTGTTTTTTTGCTACTTCGTATTGTGGATGACTTGGCAAGAAAGGGTATTTGATAAACTCCACTGCTGGATGTTGTTCTAAATACTCCGCTATAGTCAAGGCATTCTCACAATGTCTGTCTACTCGTATGGCTAATGTCTCTAAGCTCTTAGATAATACCCAGGCATTAAATGGAGAGATACTAGCGCCTATGGTACGGGCAAACAGATATATCTTATGGATGTATTCTTTATATCCTACGGTCACTCCTCCACAGGCTCTACCTTGTCCGTCAATTAACTTTGTAGCAGAGTGCACTACGATATGAGCTCCTAAGGTAATAGGGTTCTGTAGATAGGGTGTAGCGAAGGTATTGTCAACGATAAAAATAAGGTTGTGCTTCTTGGCTATCTCTCCTAAGTAAGCTAAGTCTAATACATCTACTCCTGGGTTAGTAGGACTCTCTGCAAATAGAATCTTTGTGTTTGGTCGAATCAATTGCTCTACATCGTATACTTGATTAAGGTCAAAGTAACTCGTCTCAACTCCCCACTCTGGAAAGGTATTACTGAATAACCCTCTCGTAGAACCAAAAATATTAGAACAAGAAACAATGTGATCACCTGTTTTTAATAATGGGAACAAGCTACAATACACAGCCGCCATACCTGTAGCAAAGGCAAAACCTGCTTCTGCTTTTTCGAATAAACGTATCTTCTCAACCAGCTCTGTTTGGTTAGGGTTAGTAAAGCGAGAGTAAGAGTATTGTTGTATTTCTTCTGCAAATACAGCACGCATATTCTCTGCATCGTCAAAGACAAAGCTAGAGGTTAGGTATAGTGGTGTAGAGTGCTCATTGTATTGGGAGCGCTCTGTCTGTGTTCTTATGGCTTGTGTCTCAAAACAACAGCCTTCTTCATTGTTAGTTGTATTCATCTTTATTTAGTTTACGGTTAACGGTTCACAGTGGACAGTTAACGGTGTTAGTCTTTAGTTTTTGGGTAATAGTTATATATCAAATACAAATCAAAAGTAGTCGCTTGTATAAAGTCTTTTTACATACTTGACTATTATGATCTAATATGATTATTATAGTATTAAATGGTAGCATAAAGTGGGACACTATAACGTTTCACAGTTTTCAGTTACCTGTTTTAAGATTTAATAGACTTGATGAACCTTGGGAGACACGGATAATAATCCGTCTCTACATTGATATACTATGTGTGCACAATGCCGAAGGCAAAAAACTGTTCACTGTCCTCCAAATCCACAATATCAATTCAAGACAATGACTTCCTTGTTTACAGATTTAGTAAACTTGAAGAGCCTAGGGTGACACGGATAATAATCCGTCTCTACATTGGTATACTATGTGTACTCAATGCCGAAGGCAAAAAAATGTTTACTGTTCCCTAAATCCACAACAACGACTCTGTTTATAGATTTAATAAACTTGATGAACCTTGGGTGACACGGATGATAATCCGTCTCTACATTGATATACTATGTGTACACAATGCCGAAGGCAAGAACTGTTCACTGTCAACTGTCCACCGTTAACCAATTTATTTATCAGCTAATCTTAAGATATCTCCAAACACTCCGCGTGCTGTAACAGATGCTCCAGCTCCAGCTCCTTGGATAATGATAGGGTTGTCTCCATAGCTCTCTGTGTATATCTCGAATATACTGTCTGAACCTTTTAGTTGTCCTAATGCTGAACTAGTCGGTACTTCGATTAGCTTCGTTTCTAATACTCCTTTGTCTTCTTGTAAGTCACCTGATAACTCTCCTACATAGCGAAGTACTGTATCTGGTGCTAAGTCTTGTTTTATCTTATCGAAATAAGGGTTTAGCTTCTCTAAACTGTTTAAGAACGTTGGTGTATCCACAGCTTGTAAGTCTGTTGGAATTAAGTTTTGGATATTAATTTCTTCGAACTCGTTTTGTAGGTCTAACTCACGAGCAAGAATTAATAACTTACGTCCTACATCATTACCAGATAAGTCTTCTCGTGGGTCTGGCTCTGTATATCCTTTCTCTATCGCTTCTTTCAGCACTTCACTGAATGGTCTGTCTTGGATAGAGTAGTTGTTGAAGATGTAGCTTAGACTTCCTGAGAACACTCCTTTTATCTTTGTGATATTTTCTCCTGATAAGTGAAGTAGTTTAATCGTATCAATCAATGGTAAACCTGCACCTACGTTTGTCTCGTATAGATATTCTTTGTGGTTTGCCTTTAATGTTTGACGAAGCTCTTTGTAGAAGCTATAAGAGATGGTGTTTGCTATCTTATTTGATGAGATAAGGTCAAAACCATTCTCTACTAACGGAATATAATTCTTGATAAACTCGCCCGAAGCTGTATTATCTATAGCTATTAAGTTCTCTAAGTGGTTAGCATTCGCATAGTCGATTACTTCTTGGATATTATAAGCAACACTTTTTTCTTTTAGATCTTCTCTCCAGTTACAGTTAATACCTCCATCGTTTAGCAATACTTTTTTTGAGTTACCAATAGCGAAGATGTTAAGAGCTATATTCTTTTTACCTTCTATAGATTGAGCAGAGTGTAAGATCTGGTCGATTAAAGTTCCTCCTACTAATCCGTGTCCGAATACAGCGATGTTTATCTTCTTCGCGATACCGAATATTTGCCCGTGGATGACATTTAATGCTTTCTTTGCTTCTTCTTTACGAACAACTAAGCTTACGTTCTTTCCTGTTACCGTATTGTTGAATAGAATAGGAACGATCTTATTTTTCACTAATGCAGCATAAGGCTTGTCAAATGTACTTAGGTTTTGACCGATGATAGAGATCACTGCTATATCTCGGATGATAGAGATACTGTTCACATCACGAGTATAGAAATCATTAGAGAACTCTCTATTTAGTGCTTCTGCTGCTTTATCAGCATCTTTCTCTTCTACGATAAAACCTAATCCACGTTCTGAAGAACCTTGAGAGATAACACCTACGCTAATTCCTTCATTCGCTAATGCTGTAAATACACGAGCATCAACTCCTACGATACCTAATAACCCACGTCCTTCAAACTGTATTAAGGCAACATTAGACTGTACAGAAAGAGACTTGATTCCTTTAGCAGTAGTCTTGTTAGAGATTAATGTTCCTTTGTTATCTGGGTTTAATGTATTCAAGATACGCAGAGGAATATTGTTTTCTACTAGAGGTAATATCGTTTTAGCATGTAAGATAGAAGCTCCGAAGTTAGCTAACTCATTTGCTTCATCGAAGTGAAGTTCTTCTATCTTCTGAGCGTTCTTAACCCAATCTGGATTAGCAGTATAGATACCATCTACGTGAGTATAGTTTTGCAATTCATCTGCTTGAATAAAATTAGCTAATAGAGCTGCTGAGTAGTTACTACCATTGCGACCTAGTGTAGTCGTTTCCCCTTTTTCAGTTGCACCGATAAACCCTGTTACTACTGCAATAGTCCCTTTGTCTAAGGTAGCAAAGTAAGCTTGTGTTTTCTTTTTCGATACTTCATCTAATGCTTGTGCACTACCGAAGTTGTTATCTGTGATAAAGAATTGACGACTATCTACGGCAATGGCTTTTATTCCTTTAGCATTTAACTGAGCAGCTAATATCTTACTTGATATTAATTCTCCTTGTGCTAATACTTGGTCTTTAATTTTTAACCCGTAGTCTTCAATTAAAGAAACTCCTTCGTATAATTTGCTCAATACTTCTATTTCTGTATGTATATCTGCTTCATTGTGATATGCTCTGTTTTTGAACGCTTCAAAAGCAGTTGTATAATCTTGTTTAGTCTTTGCTAAATCTAATATATTCTCTAAGATATCTGTTGTATCTCCGATAGCAGAAACTACTATGGTAATAGGCCCTTCGTTTACCTTTGTCTTAATGATATTTATTACGTTGTCAAAAGCTTGCCCTGATGCAAGAGACTTTCCTCCAAACTTTACTATTTTCATGATGTGCTGATTTTAGAATAATGGTTTTAATAAATTGTTTAATTGTTCGTATTCAATTAAGAAGGCATCGTGGCCGTGTATTGATTGAATCTCTTGGTATGTAATGTGTTTGCAACAGTCCTTTAATAAAGCGACTATCTGTTCTTGTTCTTTGTTTGTGAACATATAATCTGTATCTACTGCTATACAGTGTATCTGTGCACTTGTTAGTTGAGCAAAAGCCTTTAGACTATTTTGTGTCTGTTCTTGACCTATTGTTTTGAGCAGGTGATTCATTAGCTTGTAAGCTTGTAGCTTAAATCGACTTTCTAAAGTCTGCCCATGATATTTAAGCCAACTCTCTATCGCATATTGGTTTTCACTTTCTTTATACCCATTGGCGAACTTCTGCTGGAGCGATGCAGGAGTGCGGTAGAGTAGCATAGCATGCATACGAGCATCTTCTATCGGCTTTGATGAGTTGTTCAGTATGCTGTCTTGTACTAAGGCATTACCTATTAACCAATCTGATGCTTTACAACTTGTCGCAATTGGGATTAAATGATCTACTGCCGTAGGTCTTATAAAAGCTAACTCCCATGCGATACTTCCTCCTAAGCTTCCTCCGATGATCGCGTAAAGGTGACTTACGTGTAATCGGTCTAAGGCTTTCCAAAACACTTCAGCGATAACTTTAGTCGTTAGTGCTTTATAATCTTGGATGAGGTGTGCCTCTTGTTGGTTAAAACCATTGCCGGGGATATCAAAAGCAATCACTGTGTATTTGTTGAGGTCTATTACTTTGTCATAACCCACTAAACTATTCCACCAGCCGTTGTCTCCAGCTACTTGACTATTCCCTGTCAAAGCATGGTTAACCAATACGATAGGAGCACTGTGTAGAGGTTGTCCCACCACCTGATAGGTGAAGTGAAAAGTATGTGTACTTCCGTTTGGTAGTGTATGATTAGTGATTGTTATTTCTTGTAAGCGACTCATGGTATTCTATTGTTATTTATTGTGCTAATGCTTGTTTGATATCTTCTATTAAATCCTCTGTTTCTTCTAATCCTATAGATAGTCGTATTAGACTTTCTGTTATCCCAGCTTGTATTTTAGTCTCTTTAGGTACGGAGCCATGAGACATTTCAAAGGGATAATTGCTCAAGCTCTTTATACCTCCTAAACCTTCTGTTAGGGTAAAGAGCTTTAAATTCTGTATGACTTGTAAGGCAGCTTCTTTTGTATTCTCTTTTAGATCAAAGCTGATGACACCCCCGAAATACTTTTGTTGCTTCTTAGCAAGCTCATGTCCTTCATGACTTTTTAATCCAGGATAGTATATCTTGTCTATCTTCGGATGTGTGCTGAGGTATTCTGCGATCTGGATAGCATTCTCAGAATAACCTTTATATCTCAACAAGAGTGTTTCAATGCCTCTGATGGTTAAGAAGCTATCGAAGGGACTTAGTATAGCTCCTGTTGAGTTTTGGTGAAACTTAATGACCTTTCCGATTTCTTCTGTTTTGGTTATTACTAATCCTGCTACTACATCAGAATGTCCTGCTATATACTTCGTAGCACTGTGTACCACGATATCAGCTCCTAAGTCTAACGGCTTCTGCGCTATTGGGGTAGCGAAGGTATTATCTACACATACCCATACTTTATGTTGCTTAGCGATACTCGTGATAGCTTGTATATCTGATATACGCAGTGTAGGGTTAGTAGGACTTTCTATCCATATCAATTTTGTTTTGTCATTGATTGCTTTCTCTACATTAGCGGCTACCGTTGTATCTACATAATGAGTCTTGATCCCAAACTTTGCATAGACTTCATTCAATAACCTATAGGTGCCACCGTATATATTAGCTACGGCGATTACTTCGTCTCCTTGACTCAGTGTTTTAAATACAGCATCTATTGCAGCAAGTCCACTTCCAAAAGCAAAACCCTTTGCACCGTTCTCTAAAGAAGCAATTAATTCTTCAAGGGCTTGACGAGTAGGATTGTTGGTACGTGTGTAGTCAAATCCTTTGTTTACCCCTGGTGCTTCTTGAGCGAATGTCGTAGTCTGATAGATCGGTACGGCGATGGCTCCTGTGTGTGGGTCTATCGGAATATGTTTTAGTATATCTGTTTGGGTACTCATCTTATAATGTTTTAAATACGTTAGCTAAATCGGCTTTTAAATCTTCAATGTTTTCTATTCCTACTGATAGTCTGATTAAGTCAGGTGCTACTCCTGTTGCTTTCTGTTCAGCCACACTTAATTGTTGATGTGTAGTAGAAGCAGGGTGGATGATTAAGGACTTAGTATCTCCGATATTGGCAAGTAGTGAGAATAGTTTTGTCTCGTTCGCTACTGTCTTCGCTGCTTCAAATCCTTTTTTCAATCCGAATGTTACCACTCCACTTTGTCCTTTAGGCAAGTACTCTTTTGCTAAGTCATGGTAAGCACTAGATTTAAGTCCCGGATAGTTTACCCATGCTACAGCATCTTGTTTCTCTAACCACTCTGCTAATGCAAGAGCATTCTCACTGTGCTTTTGGATACGAATAGGTAATGTTTCTAATCCTTGGATGATTTGGAAAGCATTGAATGGGCTAAGTGCTGCACCTAAATCTCTTAATCCTTCTACTCTTATCTTAGCGATGAAAGCGGCATTACCTAATGCTTGGTGATATATTAGTCCGTGGTATCCTGGTGATGGTTCTGTGAACTCAGGGAATCTACCACTTGACCAATCAAATGTCCCTGCATCAATAATCGCCCCACCTAGAGAAGTACCATTACCTGTGATATACTTAGTCAGCGAGTGTACTACGATATTAGCTCCATATTCAATCGGATTAAGTAGAGCAGGAGAGGCAACAGTGTTATCTACTATGAAAGGTATCTTAAACTCTTGTGCAATCTTAGCTACTGCTTTTAGGTTAATGATGTCTAACTTAGGATTACCTAAACTCTCTACGAATATTGCTTTTGTGTTCTCTTGAATATTTATTCTGAAGTTCTCTACATCAGATGGATCTACGAAAGTGGTGTTGATACCGAATCTTGGAAGAGTAACATTAAATAAGTTATAAGTCCCTCCGTATAAGCTATTAGATGATACGATGTGGTCTCCTGCTTTTAATAATGTTAAGAACGTTGTAGAGATAGCAGATGCTCCTGATGCTGTTACCACTGCTCCAATACCTCCTTCAAGTGCTGCTAAGCGTTGTTCTAAGATATCGTTAGTAGGGTTGTTTAATCTTGTATAGATATACGCTGGGATAGACAGGTTAAAAGCACCTGCTGCATGATCAGCATTTTCGAATACATACGATGATGTCTGATAGATAGGCACAGCTCTTGTTCCTGCTGTAGATTGTACATTGTGTCCTGCGTGTAATGCTTGTGTTGAAAAATTTAGATTGCTCATGGTTATATTTTTTTAATGTTTTAGTTACTTTTTTTGTTTTCTCAGTACTTAACCCTGCTGAGTAAAGGGCATAAAAAAAGTCCTTTCGGCATTGCCAAAAGGACTTCAAGTATTTTAATCTCTTTGTTTAGATTATAACTAACTCGTTGACTTTAGGCAATAGGGCGTCGTGAACATCATCATGTTCATCATCATCATTGCCATCATCATTGTGTTAGTATTGAAAATCATGGTATTTATATTTATCTAATTATATACTGTTTGGTTTGGTGTAAAAAAAAAGCCCTCGCTATTGCAAGGGCTTTATATATGTTATTTAGAATTTAAGTTTATGCAAATAACAAGCCCTGCGGATTTCTCCACATCATCATTGTCATCATCATTGTATAAACTGTATTCATTTTTTCTTCTTTGTTTTCGTTGGTACAAATATCATTAATTTATTTTGGAATAAACAAAATAAAAGTAACTTTTTTTATAATTTTAAATAAAAATCTCTCACAAGTGCCTCAAATGCTGGAGTGTACTGATGTCTCTCTACTTCGATAGTTAGCTCATCTAAGGGGATTTTCTCCACTAATTGACGTGAAAAAGCAATTAAGCTACGTTTGATTTCAGCTTGTTCGTTCCCTCGAACGCGAGTTACCTTGAATGGATAGATACCAAACTCGGCTGCTAATCTCATCAGTGTCTCTTCTTCTTTGGCTGGAATAATTACACTAAAGACACCTTTCTCAGACAAGAAATATTCTACCGCCTCAATTAATAAATCAAAAGGCATCGCATCCTGAAAACGAGCAGTATCTCTCTGCTTATCATTCGTGTGATAATCTTCACTATAGAAGGGAGGATTAGAGATAATTAGATCATATTCTTCTTCCATCTCATTAGCGAAGGTCTCTAAATCGGCATGGTAACAGAATAGTCTATCACCCCAAGGGCTGTTCTCAAAGTTCTCTACAGCTTGCTCATGTGCGTTTTCGTCTATTTCTACTCCATCTATCTGCTCTGCACCTGTACGCTGCGCCATCATTAAGGCTAATAGTCCTGTGCCTGATCCTATGTCTAACACATTGTAAGGATTATTGTCTATCGGTGTCCATGCTCCTAATAGTACTCCATCCGTACCTACCTTCATCGCACATTTATCCTGCTGTATCGTAAACTGTTTAAATTGAAACATCTTGCTTAGTCTTTTTGCAAAAGTACAAAAAGGACGTTTAGCGACCTAATGTATAGCTGTACAGAAGTGTAAGGTAGAATAAAAGATTTAAGTTAAAAATCACGTTCAATAGGGTTCTCACTGTCACCTACTTTTCTATTGAAATATTCAGCAGTTGCTTTGTCCAGGACAGTACCTTTTTCTTCTAATAGTTGTGCATACGTTTTACTAGCCGCTACTTTACGTGCTTTATTTGTCTGGTCTTTCGAATATTTTGCATACTTATCATCAGTGACAATATCCCATGAAGTAGATACTTTCTGACTGTCAAGTAGTTCAAAAACAAAGTGATTCTCACTATCCCAAGCCTTCACTACGAAGCCTGGTAGATTAATGAATTTATAAGGTCCACTCTGTACAGGTATATCTTGGGTGAATAGCACTGTCCATGCTCTACCACCATAAGTAGCAGTTGCTTCTTGTATCTTATAGTTATTCCAGTCTTTAACCTCAGGAAGTATAGTCCACTTTATACTATTCTTATCTTCCTCATAATAGCTCAGGTCTAATCCTATCTTATCATAGAACGAAGTATTAGTTCCATCAGCATATACAGTCCATTTAAAGGTTGATTTATTGTTTTTTTCAGGATTGTCTGTTTTTTGAGAGGTTATAAAACTATAGTTCATCAGATCTGTAAATCTAGATTCTTTATCTTTTATATCAAGTATAGCATTACCATCGCGGACAAGCTTCTTAGACCCATTGGCAATACTCGTTTTATAATTGTATCTCATCACTTCTACTTCAGAGGTATTCTGAGCAAAAGAAGAGGTCATAATCAATAATAAGAATAGATACTTTTTCATAATTGTGGTTTTTATGAATCTAATATAATTCTTTTATTTAACTTATCTACAGATTATTAATTATGTTTTGAGGTCTTTTATTTGTGCTGTTGATAAAAAATTAGAATATATTTTTTAAACTAATTAAGCGTAATTTGTAGTCAAGGAATAACCAAAAGGGGAGGTAGAGGCTTGAAAGAACCTTGGAAAGAATAAAGAGATAATGTGGAAAGTAAGTTATAGGTATTATAAAGGGTATAAATGAATTTTAAATCAATTTTAAATCAATTTTAAATCAATTTAACAACTATCAGAATAGATTATTTACAATCCCCACATTCTATACCACTTCATCAGTTCTTTAAAACTTCTGATATGGATGAAGGTAGCGGAACTATTATTAATCAGATCTACATACTTAGGGCTTTTCTTAGGAGCTTCGAATAAGATATACTTGACCATTTTCATACTGAATTGACTCTTGGCACCATCTAAGTTGCCAGGGCGAGTATCTCTGTGCGTGATACTGCGCTTAATATATCTATACAGTGCTCCGATAGGAGAGAAGTCTAGCCAGATAATACAGGTAGCCTCTTTAAATCGCTCAGGCATTAAGAAGCTATAGTTGCCTTCTATCACCCAGTCTGTATGATCCGTTAAGAATGCCTGATGATCAGCTGTCATAAGTGCTTTATCACGAGGTGTCCAGTCTGTATTAGGGATATGTGCTATCTGATCTAAATGAAGGATATTTAGATTCAGTTTCTTCCCTAAAGCTTGTGCTAGAGTAGACTTGCCAGAGGAGCTAAGCCCAATGATGCAGATGCGATTACCTAAGTCACGTAGTGCTACCATAATCGACAAATATAAAAACAAAAAACCTCGAAACAAGTGTCTCGAGGTTGTATTGTATGATGTATTATCTACCTAAATAAATATCTAATAACCCAACAGGTACATTAAGATATAACTTCTTATTCTCACGATCTACTTTATGGATAAGTTCATCTATCATTGGAACTAATATTTCGGTTCCGTTAAAGTCTATCTCGAATAGAGGTTGATAATTACTATCGTTTACTCTTTTTAGTTGACCTATTTCACCTTCGTTAGTATCTATTACATCGAAACCAGTGATTTCGTGGTAGTAGAATTTGTTTCCTTCTAGTTTAGGAAGCATCGTCAGTGGTAGGTATATCTCTGATCCGACTAATCGGTCGGCATCTTCTTCAGAGTTAGACTCCTCGAATTTAACTCTTAAAAAATCGCTTTTATGTAATGAAGCTTGTTCCATAAAAAAAGGAACCAGTTGTCCGTCGAAGTCGACGAACACTGATTCCAAGTTTTCGTATAACTCAGGTTCATCGGTGTCTAAATAAATAAGCACCTCCCCTTTAAAGCTAAATTTCTTTGCGATTTTGCCTAAATAGAAACAATCCTTTTTACGCATATCGCTAGTAAATTATGCTTGAGTTTCTTCGTTGCTTTCTTCAGTTGCTTCAGCAGTTTCTTCTGCAGGAGCAGCTTGTGCTTCAGCAGCTTTAGCTTGAGCAGCAGCAGCACGCTTAGCGTTTACTTCTTTCTCAGCAGCTAATCTAGCAGCTTTGTCAGCAGCTTTAGAAGAAGATAATCCTTCTTTCTTAGCGTTGATTTTAGCAGCTTTTTCTTCTAACCAAGCAGCGAATTTCGCGTCAGCTTGTTCTTGAGTTAAAGCTCCTTTTTTAACTCCACCTTGTAAGTGGTGTTTTAACATTGCTCCTTTGTAAGAAAGTAATGTTCTAGCAGTATCTGTAGGTTGAGCACCGTTGAATAACCATTTAACAGCAGCATCAACATCTAATTCTACAGTTGCAGGGTTAGTATTAGGATTGTAAGTTCCGATTTTCTCTAAGAATTTACCATCTCTTTTAGCGCGTGCATCAGCAGCTACTACCCAGTAAAAAGGTTTTCCTTTTTTACCGTGTCTTTGTAATCTAATTTTTACAGACATAATTAATTTAATTAGTTGAGGTACCCGACCTCGGTTCAAAATTGAGGTGCAAAGATAATATTTATTTTGAAGTGATTCGTTAATATATTGATTTTTTTTATTTTCTATCTATCTGACACACTGTGTGTTCTATGACGTAATTAAATCAATTCTCTTCTACTATTCTAAACTGAGCTAGTCTGTAGATCATTCGGGTAGAGAATTAGAACGCTTCGGTAAACCTTTCTTTACCCTAAGTAAATACTGGTTATTTCCGAATGGTATCCGAAGGAATTAGTATAGAATTATCCTTGTTATTTGATGGTGAGGTGGTTAGGGTAGGAGTGTGTCTTCATTATTGTGCAAAAAGGGAATATTGAGGCATTAGTGTCATAAGAGGGCAGATAAATATAGTTATGAAGAAGGGATATTATAGTGAAGTATTAATGAAATTAGGTGGGTAAACTAACTTTAAAGGCAATTACTTTTAGTAAATTACGGAGAGAATACAAAAGTTAATATTATATTAAAATAAAGCTTTTTTGTGTGGTTAAAATACTATATTTTTGTATTTGCTGTTATTAAAGAAGATAGTTAAAAATATGAAAAAGGTTATAGGGATAGTTTTGATGGTATTAGGGTTAGGATTCATCGCATGTGAGAATGAGACGAAGACTGCTGATCCGAGTATTATTGCAATGGTTAATAATGAAGAATTTACAACTGGAGTGAAATTCGAAACATGGAGACCTCAATATACTGACTTAAGAGTGGCTAATGAGAATATACTGTATCTAAAGGCAGAAACGGATACAACGATGTTTACCTTAAGAGTTCCTTATGCTTTCTCAGACGTACCTGAAGAAAGAACATTCGCTTTTGGGGATGTAGTGCCGGTAGATGTGTCTGACCTAAAGACGGCTTTCGCACAGTATATCGTTTATGATAAAGTAACTAAAGTGCCTATCGCTATCTATAAAACAGCGAATAATATCACTAATACTGGTGAATTTACGTTTGCGGATAAGGATAGTCAAGTGCCTGGAACGGTCACTGCAGAATTCTTTGCGAATATGAAGAAAGATACTATGCCTGGGTTTTATAAATTAACTACGAAACAGAAAGAATATTATAAGAATACACTTAGGGACATGAAGTCATTCCAAGATGGTGTGGTGTACAGAATGTCTGTGAGCGTAGGGAAATAGTCAGAAATTAAGAATTAGGAATTAGGAATGTTTGCTTTCGGCATGAAAAATATATAAGACTGCTCTTTATGAGTGGTCTTTTTTATATACTTTATGTATTCAAGTCTATGACAATGTACAGAACAACATAAATACAACATCACGACATCACAAAAACACAAAAGAACGACATCACAGCATCACTTCGTGAAAGTTTTGTAACTTTGTTTTTTACACTATTCTACCTTATTTAAGGTTAAAAATCTTATAATCAAGTATGTATTTAATTTTTGATACCGAAACTACAGGGCTTCCTAAAAGTTGGCAGGCGCCCATTACCGATACTGATAACTGGCCTCGATGTATACAGATCGCTTGGCAGTTACACGATGAGTATGGTAAGCTGATAGAGCATCAAGATTATCTGATTAAGCCAGAAGGATTTAATATTCCTTATGATGCAGAGCGCATACATGGTATCTCAACAGAATTAGCAGAGCAAGATGGTATTTCTCTAATGGAAGCCTTGGAGAAGTTTAATATTGCACTGTCTAAGACTAAGTTTATCGTCGGTCAGAATGCTGGGTTTGACGTGAATATTATGGGATGTGAGTTTTATCGTAAGGGGGTGAATAGTATTATGTCAGAGCTACCTGTACTAGATACGTGTACAGAGGTGACGGCTGAGATGCTAAAGCTACCTGGAGGTAGAGGAGGTAGATATAAGCTTCCTACGCTGACAGAGCTGCATACATTCTTATTTGGTGAGAAGTTCGCTGAGGCACATAATGCTACTGCCGATGTGGAGGCGACTACTCGATGTTTCTTAGAGTTGATCAAGCATGGGACATTCTCTACTCAAGAGTTACAGCAGGATGAGGAGTATATCGTGCGTTACCGCGAGGCTAACCCTCAGCCATTTCAGCTGATTGGTCTTAAACATATTAACTTAAAGAAAGCATCTGAAGAGATTCGCAAGCGACTGGCTAAACTAGAAGGTGGAGCATCTGAGGAAGTGTCTGATCATGAGAAAGAATTATTAGATCAGGCGAACTTCGCACACTTACACGTGCATACACAGTTCTCTATCTTACAGTCTACGATAGCGATTAATAATCTAGTGAAGAAGGCTGGTGACTGTGATATGTCTGCTGTAGCGATGACGGATCACGGTAATATGATGGGAGCATTCCACTTCGTGATGGCGGTGAATAACCATAATAAGGGGATAGAGGCTAAGAATAAAGAGCGCGCTGAGAATGGAGAGGAACCATTACAGACACTGACACCTATCGTGGGATGTGAGTTCTTTATCTGTGAGAATCATACGGATAAGACTAAAAAAGACAATGGATATCAAGTAGTATTACTTGCTAAAAATAAAAATGGGTATCACAATCTAGCGAAGATGGCTTCTATCGCTTATACAGACGGGTTCTACTATGTACCTCGTATCGATAAGCAGGTGGTAGAGCAGTATAAAGAAGATGTGATGGTACTGACGGGTAACTTATATGGTGAGGTACCTGGTAAGATATTAAACGTAGGTGAACGCCAAGCTGAAGAAGCCCTACTATGGTGGAAAGAGCAGTTCGGCGAGGATCTATACGTAGAGTTGATGCGACATAATCAAGAGGATGAGAATCGCGTGAACAAGGCATTAGTAGAGCTAGCACGTAAACACGATGTGAAACTGATAGCGACTAATAATGCTTACTATTTAGATAAAAAAGATGCGAATGCACACGACATTCTATTGTGTGTGAAGGATGGTGAGAAGCAGTCTACTCCTATCGGTAGAGGTAGAGGCTATAGATACGGTCTTCCTAATCAGGAGTACTACTTTAAGTCTACTGAGGAGATGAAAGAGCTGTTCTCAGACTTGCCTGATGCGATCTATAATATACAAGAGGTAGTGGATAAGGTGGAGCCATTCGTGCTACATCGAGATGTATTACTACCTAAGTTCGATATACCTGAGGAGTTTCAGGATGCGCGAGATTTAGAAGGAGATGGAAGTGGTAAACGTGGAGAGAATAACTTCTTAAGACACCTTACTTATAAAGGGGCAGAGGCGAGGTATCCTGAGGTGACAGAGGAGATTCGAGAACGACTAGACTTCGAGCTAGCGACTATCGAGAGAACGGGGTATCCAGGTTATTTCTTGATCGTACAAGACTTTATCGCAGCAGCTAGGGAGATGGGAGTGTCTGTAGGTCCTGGTCGTGGTTCGGCTGCGGGTTCGGCTGTGGCGTACTGTCTAGGAATTACGAATCTAGATCCTATCGAGTATGATTTGCTTTTTGAGCGTTTCCTTAACCCTGACCGTGTATCGATGCCCGATATCGATATTGACTTCGATGATGAAGGTCGTGGTCGTGTAATGGATTATGTAATCAATAAGTATGGAGCTAATCAGGTAGCACAGATTATCACGTATGGTAAGATGGCGACTAAGTCTGCGATTAGAGATACGGCTAGGGTGTTAGACTTACCGTTATTTGAGGCAGATAGAATCGCGAAGCTTATCCCTGGTATGATGCCGTCTAAGTGGAATCTGAATCGATTCTTAACAGAGGATGAGAACGCTATAAAAGGAGTACTTCGATCAGAAGAATTTGATAAAGTAAAAGAATTAATAGCCTTAGCTCAAGAGGGATCATTAGCTGCGGAAACTATACAGCAAGCTAAGATATTAGAAGGGTCAATGCGTAATACAGGTATTCATGCCTGTGGGGTAATTATTACTCCAGATGATATTACGAAGTTCGTTCCAGTAACGCTAGCTAAAGATTCTGACTTATATGTAACGCAGTTTGACAACTCGGTAGCAGAGAGTGCAGGTCTACTAAAGATGGACTTCTTAGGGTTAAAAACATTAACCCTTATTAAGGACACGATTAAACTAGTGAAGTATCGTACGGGTATAGATATAGACCCAGATAAGATACCTATCGATGATGTGAAGACCTACGAGCTGTTCCAGAGAGGGGAGACTATCGGGGTGTTTCAGTACGAGTCTGCAGGTATGCAGAAGTATATGCGCGAGCTGAAGCCTACCGTGTTTGCCGATCTGATAGCGATGAATGCGCTGTATCGTCCAGGGCCACTAGAGTATATCCCTTCGTTTATTCGTCGTAAGAATGGGGAAGAGCCTATCGTATATGATTTAGATGCATGTGAAGAATACTTACAGGAGACGTACGGTATTACGGTATATCAAGAGCAGGTGATGCTTCTGTCGCAGAAGTTGGCTGGATTCACTAAAGGTGAGGCTGATGTACTGCGTAAGGCGATGGGTAAGAAGCAGAAAGATGTACTAGATAAGATGAAGCCAAAGTTCGTAGAGCAGGCTTCTGCTAAAGGACATGATGCTACTACACTAGAGAAGATATGGAAAGACTGGGAAGCTTTTGCTTCTTATGCGTTTAACAAGTCTCACTCGACCTGCTATGCATGGATAGCGTATCAGACAGCATATCTGAAGGCGCACTATCCTGCAGAGTACATGGCGGCTGTACTGTCTAATAATATGAATGATATCAAGTCGGTTACCTTCTTCATGGAAGAGTGTAAGCGCATGGGACTACAAGTATTAGGACCTGATGTGAATGAATCATTCTACAAGTTTACAGTAAATGACAACTATGAGATTCGCTTCGGTATGGGGGCAATCAAAGGAGTAGGTCAAGGGGCAGTAAACACTATCGTAGAGAATAGAAAAGATGGGTTATACACTTCAGTATTTGACCTAGCGAAGAGGATAGATCTGAGATCTGCTAATAAGAAAGCGTTCGAGAACCTTGCTTTAGCAGGTGGTTTTGATTGTTTTAAAAATACACATAGAGCACAGTACTTCCACACGGATCCAAGTGATAATATCGTATTCTTAGAGAAAGCTATACGCTATGGGGCTAAGTCGCAGGAGAATGATAATTCTTCTCAGTTTAGTCTATTTGGTGAGAGTAGTGAAGTACAGATACCTGAGCCTCTATTGCCTATCTGTGAGGAATGGAGTACGATGGAGAAGTTGGCGAAGGAGAAAGAGGTAGTTGGTATCTATATCTCAGGACATCCATTAGATGACTTTAAGTTTGAGATGAGATATTTCTGTAATGTGAAGGTAGAGGAGTTGACAGACTTAAATCCTTTCACAGGGCGCAATTTGATGTTCGGAGGAATGATTAGTGATGTACAGTTCCGTACTTCTGCTAAAGGGAAAGATTGGGCTATGTTTACTATAGAAGGTTATGACGAGAGCTTTGAGTTCAGAATGTTCAATGAGGAGTTCTTGAAGTTTAGACATTTCTTATTAAACAATACATTTGTATACATTAAGATATTAGTTAAGGATGGTTGGGTAAATAAAGATACAGGAGAGAAGAGCGAGCCTCGTATTCAGTTTTTGGAAATGAAGTTATTACATGAAGTAATCCCTACTTATGCTAAGAAACTTACTGTAGTGATGAACGTAAAAGATGTGGCTTCTAGGCAAGCGGAGTTAATCAAAGATGCTTTTAGTAGATATCAAGGGGATAGCTTTGTAAACTTCGAGGTACTAGAGGTAGAACGAATAGAGAAAGAAGCTACACCTATAGCAGTGCCACAGCTAAGGATGAATGAAGGAGATGAAGAGGATGGTGCTAGTGAAAGCTTTGATATGGATGAGCCTATAGCAGTGGATGTACCAGAGTTCAGAGTAGTGAATAGATTAGAGTTTACTAGCCGTAATAGCAGAGTGAATATTACAGCAGAATTACTAGAAGAACTGGAAGCCTTACAAGTAGATTTTAAATTAAACTAGTAAAAGCAATATTATTTGATAATGCTTTTATAGATAAAAAAAATTGTATGTAGGTCGATTACTATAATAATTTTATTAAGTTTGTTGATATAATATAAAAGCAAAGAAGAATGGCATTAGAAATAACAGATGCTACTTTCGAGGAAGTAGTATTAAAATCAGACAAACCCGTAGTGGTTGACTTTTGGGCAGTATGGTGTGGACCTTGTAAAATGTTAGGGCCAGTAATCGAAGAGATCAGCTCAGAATACGAAGGAAAAGCTGTAGTAGGTAAAGTAGATGTTGATGCAAATCAAGAATTCGCTGCTAAATTTGGTATTAGAAATATCCCTACTGTATTAGTATTCAAAGATGGTGAAGTAGTACAACGTCAAGTAGGTGTTGCACCTAAGAAAACTTATGTAGATTTCATTGAAGGATTATTATAGTCCTCGATATATATAGTATTAAGGAAGACTCTCAGTAATGAGGGTCTTTTTTTTGACTCTATTCTAGAGAAGTGAGTATGGTGTCCCAATAGTTGCGACCATAATAGGGCAAAACAATGCAGAGGTGACTATAATAAGCAGTATGTAAGATAAGGAATGCATGAATATTTAGCTTTGTCAGTGAATTGTAATTCATAGGTTCTTTGACATATTGTATTAATAAGAGAGAAATAATCTTAGGAATGGCTCTTTTATGGAGGAGAGGATTACTCAGTTTTTTGTTTTAAGAGTAGAAAAGCGAGTTGTCAGATAGGAGATATTGTATTTTTTGGTTTGTAAATCGTTGGTGATTGTTGTGTTTTTTGATTTGATGGCTTGTTTTTTAAATAATCACATTACTTTTTTAGAGAAAAACAGGAGATTATAAGAGGTGCTGATGCTAAATAGTACGTGGAATTAGTATGATTTTTGTTGTTTATGAGAAGAGCAGAGGGTATGGAGTAAAAAAAATGAAAAAAAGTTTAAGTTTTATGTTGTTGATACTCAGTTTTATCAAATTTAATAAGGAGAAAAGTTCGAATTTTTTTAAAAGTACATTTGGTACTGTAGAAAATGGTTGTATATTTGCATCGCATTAAAGCAATAACGACGAAGGTTTGGTAGTTCAGTTGGTTAGAATACATGCCTGTCACGCATGGGGTCGCGGGT
>NZ_DAMANB010000030.1:0-41034 GCF_032073645.1 Myroides sp. | reverse complement strand
CGGAATCACCTGTTCAGTTTAGACCGGAATTACCTGTTCAGTTTAGACCGGAATATCCACAAAAAGAACAGTGCATAGTTGACAACTAATTAATATACAGTTTATAGTTGCAACCTTGCCTTTCAGGCATAAATAAAATTATATAGATAGTGTATACTCCACCTCTTCCCTCTTAACAGGAAAAGAATAATACCACCACATACCACGCATAACATTTCCCTTTAAAGAGAAGAGAGAGTATATCAATTCACTCAATCAACTCCCTACTAACCTGAGTTCGATTAATATTAATGCATAAAAAAAGGTAAAAATCCCTATATCTAAGTATCTGAAATTTAAATATATAAAAGATTTTTACCTATGATTTGTTTCGATAAAATTACTGATATTTTTTGTATTGTAGATGAGTTCTGCAAAGATTTTGAAAATTCTACTAAATCATTTCTTTTAGGGAGTCCTTCAAAACGGCCACCTAGAATGTCTAAATCCGAAGTAATCACCATTTATCTTCTATTTCATTTAAGTGGTTTTCGTTGTTTTAAGCATTTTTATATTTATTATGTCCAAAAACATATGACTAAAGAATTTCCTAATACTGTTTCTTATAATCGTTTTGTAGAGCTGATGCAATCAGTGATTATGCCCATGACTATTTTTGCTAAAACATGTTGTTTAGGCAAGTGTACAGGCATTTCTTTTGTAGATTCTACTCCAATTCAGGTTTGTAAAACTAAAAGAATTAGTAGAAACAAGGTTTTTAAAAATATAGCAACAACTGGTAAGTCAACTATTGGTTGGTTCCATGGTTTTAAACTTCACATCATTATTAATGATAAAGGAGAAATCTTAAGCTTTGCCATCACTCAAGCTAATGTAAATGACCGTGATCCTTTAAAAAATGAAGGATTCTTAAATAATATCTTTGGAAAACTATTCGGTGATAAGGGATATATTGGCGCTAAGCTTGCTGAATTACTGTTTCTAGATGGAATTGAATTAATTACCAGTATAAGAAATAATATGAAGAACTCCCTTATGAGTATGTCTGATAAAATACTACTTAGAAAAAGATCAGTAATTGAAACTGTTAACGATGAATTAAAAAATGTATGTCAGGTAGAACACTCTAGACATAGATCACCTATTAACTTCTTTACTAACCTTATCGCTGGAATTATTGCATATCATTTCTTGCCTAAGAAACCTGCCATTAGATATGAGAAAGTAATAACTAATCAATTAGCCTTGTTATAATCGAACTCAGGTTACTAAACAAAGCAAACAGCTCCCTAGCCAAAGACGACTTCTACAAAAAAAGCTATTGTCTAAAGACAACAGCTTTTTATATACTTTCAATTTTACTCTTCTGAAACTATCAAAATTACAAAAAAATAAAACTGCAACTTAACAAAATTACCTATTTAAAAACGCTTTCACTGCCACAGCGATACGCTCTCTTTCCTCATCTGTTAGATTACTTCCAGAAGGTAAGCACAATCCACAGTCAAATAAATGCTCTGCTACTTGCCCTCCGTAGTATGGAGCGTTTTCGAAGATAGGTTGCATATGCATAGGTTTCCAAAGTGGGCGAGTCTCGATATTCTCTTCTAATAATGCTAAACGCAATTGCTCTCTATTCTTACCTGCTACAGCCTCATCAATCGTAATACAACTCAACCAATGGTTAGAGAAGAAATCAGCTGTAGGCTCTACAAATACCGTTACTCCTGCGATATCTTTAAACAACTCTTGGTAGAACTTATTATTCGCGCGACGAGCTGCGATACGATCACTTAATACCTCCATTTGTCCACGTCCAATCCCTGCTACGATATTACTCATACGGTAGTTATACCCAATATGTGAGTGTTGGTAGTGAGGTGCATTATCACGAGCTTGAGTAGATAAGAACACAGTGTGTTCTTTGTGTTCTTTAGTTTGAGATACCAAAGCTCCCCCTCCTGAAGTGGTGATAATCTTATTTCCATTGAAGCTCAATGCAGCTAACTCACCAAAAGTACCACACTGACGACCTTTGTACGTACTTCCTAATCCTTCTGCAGCATCTTCTAATACAGGAACTTCGTATTTTTTAGCCACAGCCATGATCTCGTCCATCTTCGCAGGCATTCCGTATAAATGTACAGGTAAGATGGCTTTTGGCTTTTTACCAGTTGCTATTGTACGCGCCTTAATCGCTTCTTCTAGTGCTACAGGACACATATTCCAAGTATCTGCCTCACTATCCACAAATACTGGTTTTGCCCCTAAATATGCGATTGGATTAGCCGATGCAGAGAACGTCATCGTTTGACAGATCACTTCGTCTCCTGCCTCTACTCCTAGATTGATTAACCCCATGTGTAAAGCCGCTGTACCAGCACTTAATGCTGCTACTTGCACTCCTTCACCTAAGAAAGACTCTAAATCTTCTTCGAATCCGTTTACGTTAGGTCCTAATGGAGCCACCCAGTTTGTGTCAAATGCTTCGTGTATATACTTCAGCTCTTGTCCCCCCATATGAGGAGAAGATAACCATATTTTTGATTTCATTATATCGTAGTTTTTTATTCTTTTTTAAGTCCATAAAGATAAGCATTTCTAAAATACAATATTCTCAAATTGGGTGAGATTATTTGTATTTTGAGGGAAGTCTCATATAATTAATTTGTATAAAAAAAGCATCCCATTAAGAATGCCTTAGCTATTATTGTATTTTATAATCTTTCCTGGATTGCCTACTACTACAGCATAATCAGGTATGTCTTTTATAATTACAGTTCCTGCTCCTATAGTACACCACTTTCCAATCTTTATCCCTTGTATTACAGAAGTTCCAATTCCTATATGTGTTCCCTCTCCTACCTCTACATTTCCTGCTAATCCAACATTGGGAGATATATGTACATAATCTTCTATTATACAATCGTGATCTATAGATGCATTGGTATTAATAATACAGTGTTTTCCTATTTTCGACTCACTATTTATTGTTGCTCCCATCATGACTACAGTTCCTTTGTCTATAATAGTACGTTTACTTACATTAGCTCTAGGCGATACAACACTCTTATACTCTAACTCTTCATTACGTTCTATTAGAGATTTTCTTATTTGATTATCTCCAATACTTACTATAGCATTACCTTTTATTCCATCTAATGTTCTTCCAATAATTGGATAACCTAAAACTTCTTCTATAGAAGAATTAGCATCTATAAAACCAGTAATTTCTAAGTTATTCTCTTCTAAAACTTCTGCTACAACCTTACCATGACCACTCGCTCCTACCAAATACATCAATTAACTTTTATTATTCATGGAACTTGATTGGTTTTGCTGGCACACCTACTGCTGTACATTTTGCTGGTAAAGTTTTAGATACAACAGCACCTGCTCCTACAATAGTATATTCTCCGATTTCTAACAAATTTATAATCTTTGCTCCTGTTCCAACATAAACACCTTCTCCTATAACTACTTCTCCTGAAATATTAACAGATGGCATAAATGAAGCATAGCTATTAATCACTGTATCATGTCCAACTGTACAAGACAAATTAAGAATAACAAAATCTCTAATATCAATATTACAAGTAATAATAGATCCTGCACAAACTATATTTCCTTTACCCAAACTCACAAAATCATCTGATACAATAGCATTAGGCGAAATAATATTTGGATAACTAACTAAAGGATTCTCTATTAAAGATACTATTTTTGACTTTGTCTTAGGATCTCCTATAGAAATTACTAAAGAAACCTCCTCTTTCAACATATTAATATCTTTTACACCACCTAGTACAGGATAATTATTAATGATATTTCCCTTTTCTATTCCATCATCATAAAAACCTATAAACTCATATATCTTCTCTTGTTTATTAATGCTATCTATGATCGTTTTAACCTCTCTACCAAAACCACCTGCTCCAAATATTGCAATTTTTTTCATATCTATATTTTTAATTATTACCATTAAATGCTTCCGCTGTCGCCTGTCCTTCTTGTGATATACCTTCTCTAACAAACACCTTTTTTATCGTTAGAAAGAAAATCTTAATGTCTAAAACAAAACTAATATGATCTACATAATACACATCTAATTCAAACTTACGTTTCCAAGAAATAGCATTGCGTCCATTGACTTGTGCCCATCCCGTAATACCAGGTTTGACTTCATGTCTTCTTTTTTGCTCATCATTGTATAATGCTAAATATTGAGGCAAAAGAGGTCTAGGCCCTATCAAACTCATATCTCCTTTAAAAACATTAATTAATTGAGGTATCTCGTCTAAAGAAGTTTTACGCACAAAAGCCCCTATAGAAGTCAAACGCTCTGCATCAGATAGCAAATCACCCTTGCTATCCGTTTTATCGTTCATTGTTTTAAACTTTACAATCTTAAAGATATGGCCACCTTTTCCTGGGCGCGCCTGAAAGAAAAAAGGTTTACCTTGATTAGCAAAAAACAACCCAATCATTACAAATAAAAAAATTGGACTCAACAATATAAGTCCTACTAGAGCTGCTATAAAGTCAAATATCCTTTTTAAAAAATGTTTATACATTATAATTAACTAATATCATTAATAAGATTTAAGTACTTTTCACTCGCTACATCCAATGAATAATATTCATTAGCTAATTGAAAAGCTTTATTTCCTTGATTTAGATTCAAATCTATATCCCTTGTATAATTAACAAATTCCTTTGCTACTTCATAATCAATATTAACAGGTAAAACATATCCAATATTTTCTTTTCTAATAATATCTGCCTGCCAACCTTCGTGATTAATTAAGATTGGTCTAGCTGCTGCTAATGTATCAAAAAACTTGTTTGCAGAATTTACCCAAAGTTCTTTTATATCAACAACAAATGAACTTCCCATAGATACACTATTATACCACAATGGTAGTTCGCATTTCGAAATAGGTTCTTTTATAAACACATTTTTATTATAGACCTTCTTCTCTTTTGCCAATTCAATAATTTCTAATTTCTTAGCTCCAGAACCAATCAATATAAAAACAACACTTGGGTCAATCTTATATGTAAACTCTGCTAACTCTACAACCTTATGAATACCATTTACTTGACCAAAAGTACCAGCATACAATACACTAAACCTAGGAGTCACACCAAGCACTTTTTTAAAATCTACTGTAGAATCATCATAATTAAAACGATCTATTTCAGAAATATTTTCTACTACCACATTTGTCTTACTTCTAAATTGAGGATATCTCTTTATAATGGAAGCTTGCATATCAACCGATAATGGGACTATTGCATTAGCATTTTTGTAAATAATATATTCGAGTTTATATAATAACTTAATTACTATTTTATTTCTAATAGCACCTATAGCAACAACTGCTTCAGGCCATACATCTCTTGTTTCAAAAATAAAAGGTGTATTATCTTTCCACTTCTTCAATAGTGCTGGAATACCGATTGTTAAAGGAGTAGAAGTTGCTAAAACTAAATCACATTTAATTTTTGACAAATGGAAAAATGACAATATTAAAAACTTCATAAAAGCACTAATTCTTTTTACTATACCAAAAGAATTATCATATGGCAAATATAAATAATGAACTTCTATACCATCTTGCATAATTTCTGTCCACCTCTTACCACTATATTTTATATCTGAAGATGTTGTCAGAATAATAACCTTAATCCCTTTCTTGATAAATCTCTTAGCTAAGTCATATGATCTAGTTCCTCCATTTTCATTAGGGAACTTAAAATATTGATGTAAATATACTAATTTCATAAACTAATTTAATCGCATTAAAGCAATAGCTCTTTTTCCACTTTTCACTGTATCAAAACAAACGTATTTACCATCTTTAGATACAGTAGGATGTAAATCACATGCTATATGTTTAGTAGGTATTTTTGTTTGAAACTTATTAGGAGAATAGACACTCGCTAAAAGTTCTACTTCTGATGTATTAACGTCTACTAAATATAACTTTGACATTCTAAATTTATCTCCGTAAGTATCTGTAACAAACTTACTATTTCCTAAAAAAGATTGATGACCATCAGAATTCAATCTCGGATATGCTACCTTATGACTATTAATTAAGTCCTCAATTTTAAATAGAACATGACAGTCAATACCTTCATAATTACAATAAACTATGATTTCATTATTTTCATTCCACACATAATGAGAAACCATGTAACCAGTTGGTAAAGAGAACAATTCTTTCTTTGCTAAATCATAAATCATAAATCTAGTATAACGTTTTCTTGTATCATCTCCAACCCATCTATGAAAAAAAGCTATATATTTATTATCATTAGAAAATAAAGAATGAGTAACATAATGATTTGAGACACTAGCTCCTATCTCTTCTTTTACTAACTCGTATAACTTCTTCAAAGAAACTAATAAACTTGATGTATTAGTTTTTAAATCTACTAAAAACAGTCCACTTTTCTCTGGATATTGATTATCAATATAACTATAATCATCTTCATAACAATATCCATATCCAGGCATATACTTTTCTAAACGCTCATAACTAAAGGATGTAGCAAATCTACCATCATGTGATACAGAGTCAATAGGCATACATACTTCTTTACTTTCTAGAGTATTAATATCATATACTATTGAAAGTAAAGTCCCCTCTTTAGAAACTGTATTATAGATTAATTTATCAACCGTTAGCCACTGCAAACGACACCCTTTATGATAATTCCATGATAATGATTCCCCAACTTTCACATAATCTCCAAACTTCCCATTATCTAAAAGAAAAAAACCAACATCTAGTGATTCTCCTTTTAGTGGCATACGTAAATCAAAATATAACTTATTTGCTAACAACTTATCATTACTTTCAGAAAAAGGTAATGTATCATGGAAACCGTAAAAATAATTCTCTTTTATACGAATAGGGTTAACAGAAAATTCCTTTTTACGTGGTAATAAATCAAATAATCCTTGATAAACATTTCGTATAAATAATTTCAACCATGGAGTTTTCTTAACTAAATCATAAACCAATTTCTCTATTTTATTCATTTTAAATCTTTTAAAACATTAACAAAATTATTAACCATAACACTAGATTTAAGATTTTTTAAAAAATATGAATAGCAATTATATATATATTTTTCTTTCGTCATTCTATACAAGATAGAAGCTAATTCATCAATGTTATCAAAAACAATCGAATTTTCTTTTGTTAAATAATTAAACTCAGGTCCAACTTGTTTTAATCTACATGTAACAACTGGAACACCATAAGCAAAACTATTAATAACACCTAATCCAACATTGTAAGGTGACAAGTAACAAATCGCTCTCTTAAAATAATGTTTTATTTCCTCATCGTTATAAACTCCTGGATAAAACTCTATATATTCATTAATACCTAAAGTATCAACACAATCAATTAATTCTGTTTTATAATCTCCATCTCCAACAATACATAATTTATAAGGTTCTGCAAATTCCTCCTTACATAATTGAATATATTTATTATAATTCAAAATCATTTCTTTTAAACCTTTTCGTTCTTGTATCCTACCAAAATACAAAAAGCAATCTTTTTTATATGTACTAAGATCTTCATTATTAATTACCTCTACAGTATTATTATATGCTATGACTTTATTTCTATCTTTTATGTTTAATATAGTTAGCAATTCCTCCTTTTTAAAATCGTTATATACAAGGATTTTTGATGCTTGAGAACTTGTTAACTTACGCAAAGCATTAATTAAACAACTCTCATTAGATCCTAAGCCCTTACCCCAAAAAACAAATTTCTTTTTAAAAAAAACCCCCATCCAACAAGTCAAAATTCTAAGATTATACGAAGCTATAATAACATCTGCTTCAACAAAATCACGAAAGCCTCCTAAATGCACCCCCAATTTATTAGACCCTATAAAAGGGACTTCTAGATTCTTATAACTCCCTTTCTTTCCATTATAGATTCTTTTTGAATGTACTACTTTAAAATCAGTAATAAAATCTACTTTACTTAATGCTTCGAATAAAAAATTTCGATAACTAGGAATACCTGCTTCCAATAAAACAACTACTTTCATAAATTACATTAATATATCTTTTGTTTTAAACTTTGTTCTATACTTAAAACAACAGCCATACTACTCCACAACCAAACGGCAGTGTATATTGATCCACTAAACATATTCATACAAAAAGCCTGAATAAATATAACACCAATCCAAAAGTATTTTTTTTCAACTTTCACTAAATTATATGTTGCTTTCCAAGCTTTATAAAATAGAATTAACAAAGGAATAGTCCCTAAAATACCAACTACTTGAAAAGATTCTACTATCACATTATGAGCATAACCTTCCCAATTATTAACTCTTAATTTATCACCTATAATAGGATATTCCAAAAACTGATTAAATGATGTTTTCCAAATGCCAATACGAGAAGCTGAACTTGAACCTGAGTCAATATCTTGACCAATACTTAAAAAACGTTCTATTAGCCCACTTTTAAAATATAAGTCTAAAAAAATTAAAAAGCTACTAAAAATAATTAGTCCGAAAAAGTATTTTATCCAACTAACAATACTATTTTGAGCTACTATATAAACAATAAAAGGTATAAATATGCTAAATATACTTCCTCTTGACGCTCCCAAAAAAAATGGTATAACAGAAATAATAATACCAATTAATAAAATAATTTTATTAATTCGTTTTACCTTATTAAATAGTAAATAGAAAATGAAACAACCAATAATCATACTAGACGAATATGATAAAGATAAAGGTGACAACGTTGACTCATCTGTAGCGGTTCCACCTAAACGAGAAACGACACCAATATATTTACTATAGAATATCAATGCTAATAATGAGAAAGAAATCCCTCCAATTGCAAACCCTTTAAACATACTTACATTCAAAGAAATATGATATGGTAAAATACTAAAACACACAAAAGGCAAAAAAGCAAAAGAAACGAAAAAAAGCAATATACTTTCAACTGGTACATAGTAATATTCTTGATTAACGTAATCCAAGAAAATACGCAAAATATAACAGAAACTAAAAATAAAAAAACAACCTAACCAGGGGGCTTTCCTCAAAATTCGTAGATTAGACATAACCAACACTAACAACACTACCACTATTGATAACCTAACAGGAATAGTTAACTGTCTACTCGTTTCCCCTAACCCAATGTTAAAAAAAAGCAACAGAACCGCATAATAACCTATAAATGTAAAAAAAAACAAAAAAAATAATCCTTTTTTATATATTTTAGAGCCGTTATATATTAACATTAAACTAATTTATTAAAATTCATAAAAGTTTTCCAGTTTTCAATAATTAAATCTTCATCTAAATGATTATTAATAATATGATAGTTCTCCAGTTTTTCATTATAAGTTAATGATTGTAAAAAAACGTCTTCATTGATACCCTTTAATTCAGATACATGAAAAACTTTACAACCTAAAGATATCATCCATTCGTAATTAATACCATCAAGATACAGTTTTTTTCCTAACCTCAGACAAGTATAAATTGCTCCTAATCCAGTCTGTTGTTTTAATCCGCAAACATAAACATCACAATTACTCATATAATCATAATACTCTTCTAAAGAATATAAATTCGTATCCATTATAAAATTATCTCCAAAAATAGTTTGTCCCCTTTTAGCCAAATTCTCTGATACCCTTGATTCCTTAAAAGAATAATTCAACATACAATTTACTTTAACTGATAGTTCAAATTTAGGAAGAGCTTCTATCAAACCTAAATAACTATTAATACACGATGAATTATTACCTAAATAAACTTTATAATGTTTTTTATCTACATTAGCATCGAAAAGTTCTTTTACTTTATCTATACTAAAAGGAAACTTACTAGCACTGCCTAAATAACGGACTAAAGTTGGATTAACCACTTTATAATCTTTTTTTAAACTTTGCCCATCTTGTGGCATTAAAACACCAATCTTACAAAATGACTTATAAAGCCAATATTTAAATGGAGTAAAAATAATAGATTTCCAATTATTATAATTAATCTTTGCCCCAGCTCCCCAACACACCCAACTGACCCTAGGATATTTATAAATGAAGCGCCACATTAAACCATAAGGCGTACCATGTAAAATTACATGCTCTACATTTTTTAAGTCTTTACTTATTTTAGAAAAATCTGAAAACGAACTTACAAGTACGTAATGTGTATAATTGAATTTATCAAATAATTCTATATAAAGAGAATACTTTTCATTGGAACAAAAAACAATAAAATACTGATTTCCTCCAATTTTTATAAAATCTTCTATAAGTGTTGGTACTAAATGCGTACGATTTCCAGTAAATACATGTAAATTCATCTTACTATATTAATATTTTATTTAAAATAAATTAAAACATCTAACAATTATTACAATCTAAATGCTTAATAACTTTACCAGGTGATCCTGCAAAAAAAACATTTGAAGGTACATCTTCTAATACCAAGCTATTAGCGCCAATTATAGCATTCTTACCTATCTTAACTCTTGGAGCAATAGTTGTATTAGAACCTATAAAAACATTATTACCAATATCACAATTACCAGATATACTTACATTAGGACATACTTCTACAAACTCACCTAACACACAGTCGTGTCCTATAGTTGAATTAATATTAATTAAACTTCCTTTTTTAATTAATGTATCGTTATTAATAATCACTCCAAAAGAAATATTGACTCCCTCCTCAATAATAACATTATAACTTCCCAGATGGGCATGTTCACTAATTGTAGAAACGAAATTTCCACCTCTATTTAAAAGCTCATTATATATTTTTTCTCTTAAAATAGGATTTCCAATTCCAATAGTAAAATCTTTATTATACTTAAATCTTTCTTCAATTTCTTCGAATGTTTTAAGTATAGAAAATTTATCATATAATAAATCTCCAATATTAGGCGTGACATTATCAAAAAAAAACAGTTCTTTTGAATAACCATTTCTTGTTAAAATCTCTAATACATTCTTAGCAAATCCTGATGCTCCAAATATTAACATCCTTAAATACTTTTTATAATTCTACATATGCGTTTTACATCAGAAACTTCTAAATCAAAATAGAACGGTAAACAAATAGCTCTTTTTGCTATATCCTCTGTTACATCTAACATTTGCTTTGGTAAATATGGTAAAGCTGAGGCCAAAGAAGGATAAAAATAACGACGTATATGAATATCTTCTTTTGCTAACACTTCTCTCACTCTAAACAACAATTCTTCACTTTCTAAGACTAAAGGATAATATGGATAATTCATTGTAGCACCACTTCTCCAAATTGGTTGTACAGCAGCAAAATCTTTTAGTCCTTCTGTAAATACTTCATATAATTGTTTACGTTTACTATGTATCCTATCAATATATTTCAGATTCACAATTCCCATAGCTGCATGTAATTCAGAATTTTTTCCATTTAACCCTAAATCAGAAAAACTATCAAAATCTGCAATACCAAAATTTCGTATTCTTTTTAATTTATCATTTAATTCTTCACCCTTAGCTACTATAAAACCACCTTCTGTACTATGATATAATTTTGTCGCATGTAAAGAACAAGTAGAAATATCTCCATACTCGAATATAGACTTTCCTTTATACTCCACACCAAATGCGTGTGCACCATCATAAATAACCTTCAAATTATATTTCTTAGCAATAACATCAATTGCTTCCACATCACATGGATTACCATATACATGAGTTGCTAAAATTGCAACTGTATTTCCCGTTATAGCTTCTTCTATTTTTTTAACATCAATAGTTAATGTGCTTGGCTCAATATCTACAAAAATAGGTGTACATCCCTCCCATACAATGGTACTAGTAGTTGCTACAAATGAAAAAGGGGTTGTAATTATTTCTCCTTTTAAATCCAACGCTTTTATAGCCATCTGTAGAGCGACTGTTCCATTTGTTACGAACAATAAATTACTAACATTTAATTGTTTTTGTAATTTGATTTCTAATTCAGTAGCTAATGGTCCCATATTAGTTAACCATTGGCGTTCCCATATTCCTTTTACTATTTCATTAAATTCTTCTATTGGAGGAAGAAAAGGTTTTACAACTGGAATCATATTATTTTATTTTTTCTTTAATTAAATTTATACAATAAAACATTGGTGGAAACTTAAACAAATAACTCAGTCCCAAATAAACTATTCCACCTAAAAAAACACCTGATAACAATTTCACTAAATCTGAACTTACAGGGAACAGATAAAAATATAGTAAAATTGTAAATGCACTAATACAACTAATTAAAAGTATAGGTAACATATCGAAAAACTGTTGTTTCTGTGAATAATTAATCATATCAGCGCTATAATGTGTATTTATCAATAATGCTATATATGAAGTTATAACACTACTCCACACTAAACCATATATTCCAAACCAATAACCTATAAAAATTGCTACAATGATTACAAACTTTTTAATAATCTCTAATTTTAAAAACAAATCACTACGCCCATAAACCATAAATACATTTAAGTTAAATGCATGAATAGGATAGAACATCGTTCCTAAACATAGAATTTGAAAAAATGGTATCGCTTTATTCCATTCCTCTCCTAAGACAAGATTAAACAATGGTTCTGCTACCGCAGCCATAATCAACATCAAAGGAGCAATAATAAAAAAAGCTAATCTCAATATTATTCGATATACAGCACCAACTTTATTCTTGTCTTGTTGTATATTAGCCAATAAAGGATAAGTAACCTTTGAAATAACAGAAGTCAATACCGTTATTGGATACATATTAAAAGTACGAGAACGTTCAAAATAACCTAAAGTTACTGGACTATATAGTTTTCCAATTACTATATTATAAATATTTTGAAAAATTGTATTAATTAATCCAGAAAGCATCAATTTATAACCAAAGCCATAATGATACTTCGCTCTCTCTTTAGAATAAGAGAACGTTGGTTTCCAATTTGAAGTACTCCATAACATAATAGATTGAATAAATTGTGTTGTCAAATACATCCATACAATCGAATAAGCACCATATTCATTATACCCTAAAATTAAACCAACAATAACACCTATAATCGTCCCTGGAATATTTAATTTGGTAATCTTCTTAAACGCCATATCAGATGTCAATCTTGCTAATTGTACAGCAGAAAATGCTGAAATAACAAAGCTCAAACAATACACCCGAACTAATCCTATCAAAATAGGTTGTTTAAAAAAATCAGCTATTAATGGTGCAGAAAAAAAAAGAACACCATAAACAAAAGCACTCATCGATAAATTTAACCAAAATACAGTCGTATAATCTAGATTATCCTTTTCTCTTGCTCTAATCAATGAATTTGTTAAACCACTATCAGTTAATGAAGTTCCTATAGCAATAAATACAGCTATCATTCCTACTAAACCAAATTCAGCAGGTCCTAACCATCTCGCTAAAATCAATGTGGCAATAAAAGATAATCCTTTTAGTATAAAAGTATCTACTATTGTCCAAATAATCCCACCTATTGCTTGTCCTCTCAGCGACATCTATAAATCAAATCTTTTCTTAATATAATCGTAATAATCACCTTTTAATCCTTTAACTCTAGATGCCATTTCATCTCTTGAGATCCATTGATAAGTTAAGGCAATTTCTTCTAAACATGCTATCTTTAAAGAAGTACGTTTCTCTACTGCTTTTACAAATTCAGTAGCTTCTGTTAATGATTCATGTGTACCTGTATCTAACCATGCAAAACCACGACTCATAGTTTGTAATTTCAATTGATCTTCTGCTAAGTAAGTCTGATTCACAGAAGTTATCTCTAACTCTCCACGATGAGAAGGTTTAACTTCTTTTGCGATTCTCACTACAGAATTTGGGTAGAAATACAAACCTACTACAGCATAATTTGACTTAGGCTCTAGTGGCTTCTCTTCTAAACTCAGTACATTTCCTTCACTATCAAACTCAGCTACACCATAGCGTTCAGGGTCTTCTACATAGTAGCCAAATACTACCGCTTTCTTTTCTTCTTCTACTGTTTGAATTGAAGCTTTTAGTAGTTTTTGCATTCCAGCACCATAAAATATATTATCTCCTAATGCTAAACATACATCATCTGTTCCAATAAACTCCTCTCCTATAATGAAAGCTTGTGCCAATCCATCAGGACTAGGTTGTTCTGCATAACTCAATTGAATACCAAACTGACTCCCATCTCCAAAAAGTTTTTGAAAATTTGGTAAATCATGTGATGTAGAGATAATCAATATCTCACGGATACCTGCCAACATCAATACTGACAAAGGATAATAGATCATTGGCTTATCATATATTGGTAACAACTGCTTACTTACTGCTAGTGTTAATGGATGTAATCTAGTACCAGATCCACCTGCTAATATTATTCCTTTCATTTCTTCTCTTGTAATTTCGTTTTTTTGTGATTCTGTATTTTTGTTTTAAAAACTATATTTAAACAAGAACACAAACCCACAAATAGCATTTTTATAATTTTATCTTTTGTAATTTTGATTTTCTGTAATTCCGTATTTATATTATAAAGTAGATTGCCTTTAACAAGAATACGAAAAAACAAACAACAAAAAACAGTCTATTTATATTGAGCATCGTAATAATCTGCGTAAGCGCCACTTGTCACATTGTCTAACCATTCCTGATTATTCATATACCATTCAATCGTTCTAGCTAGACCTTCAGGAAAGGTAACAGATGGACTCCATCCCAACTCTTTATTAATCTTAGCAGCATCAATAGCATAACGCAAGTCATGTCCTGGTCTATCTTTTACAAAAGTAATTAAGTGCTCACTCTCACCTAAAGCACGTCCAAGGACAGTATCCATTTGTTTACATAACTCTTTAACTAAGTCGATATTCTGCCACTCATTAAAGCCTCCAATATTATAAGTCTCTGAATTACCTCCTTTGTGAAATACATCATCAATCGCTCTTGCATGATCAATAACATATAACCAGTCACGAGTATATTTGCCATTTCCATAGATAGGTAGTGGCTTCTTATTGATGATATTGTGAATACACAGTGGGATTAACTTCTCTGGGAAGTGATTTGGCCCATAATTATTAGAACAGTTACTTACTACATACGGCATGCCGTAAGTCTCTCCATACGCACGTACAAAGTGATCGGAACTCGCCTTAGAAGCAGAATATGGTGAATTAGGATCATAAGCTGTTGTTTCATAGAAAAAACCTGTTTCTCCTAAACTTCCATATACTTCATCAGTACTTACATGGTAGAAGCGCTTTCCTGCCCAATTCCCTTGCCATAAACCTTTAAAGGCTTGCAATAGATTCACTGTACCTATTACATTGGTTTTAACAAATGCCAATGGATCAGTAATCGAACGATCTACATGTGACTCTGCTGCTAGGTGTATTACTGCATCAAATTGCTCTTTTTGAAATAATTCATTGATAAATTGCTCATCTGTAATATCCCCTTTGATAAAGGTATAGTTAGGAGCATTTTCGACATCTCTTAAATTCTCTAGATTTCCTGCATAAGTCAATACATCCAAGTTATAAATAGAATACTCTGGATACTTATTTACAAACTGTCTAACAACGTGAGAACCTATAAAACCTGCTCCTCCTGTGATTACTATCTTTTTCATATTCTCTCTTCAATTTTTCTTATAATCTAGCGTCAACAATGTCTCTATCTAAACAAGCCTTCGTATCAAACACTACAGCATTATCAACAGTCAAATCCTTTAACTCTAATGTTAAGAACTGCTTATGAGCAACTGCTATTACAACAGCTTCATATTTTTTATCTTTTGGTAAATCATTTTCTATTTCAATACCATATTCATGATGTACCTCTGACGCTTTAGCCCATGGATCATAAACATCTACACTCACTCCAAATTTCTTTAACTCTTTATAGATATCAGCAACTTTAGTATTACGTACATCAGGACAATTCTCTTTAAAGGTAACTCCAAGAATAAGAATGTTAGCTCCTTTAATATGTAAGTCTTTCTCTATCATTAATTGGATAGTCTTAGACGCTACAAAAGATGCCATACGGTCATTTACTCTACGTCCAGACAAGATTACTTCTGGATGATAACCTAATTGAGTAGCTTTATGCGCTAAATAATAAGGATCTACAGAAATACAGTGTCCTCCTACTAATCCTGGTTTATACTTTAAGAAATTAAACTTCGTTCCTGCAGCATCTAACACATCATTAGTATCAATTCCTACTTTATCAAAAATTAAAGCTAATTCGTTTACAAAAGAGATATTTACATCACGTTGTGCATTCTCAATTGCTTTCGATGCTTCAGCAACTTTTAAAGAAGGTGCTAAATGCGTTCCTGCTTTAATAATTGTCTTATATAAATTATCTATTTCAACAGCTATTTCAGGTGTACTTCCTGATGTTACTTTCATAATAGTTGTTAAAGTATTCACCTTATCTCCTGGATTAATACGCTCTGGTGAATAACCAACATAAAAATCTTGATTAAACACTAATCCTGAAAATTCTTCTAATAAAGGTACACAAACTTCCTCTGTACAGCCGGGATAAACTGTAGATTCATAAATTACAATATCTCCTTTTTTTAACACCTTCCCTAACATAGTAGATGCTCCTCTTAATGGTTTTAAGTCAGGTGCATTAAACTCGTCAATAGGAGTTGGAACAGTTACTATAAATACATTAGCAGTACTTAATATTGATAAATCATTTGAAGCTTGGTATCCCTTTACGAAGTTATTTCCTTTTGCTTCTCTTAAAGAAGAATTTAATTGCTCTAAATCAGCCTCTAGAGTATGATCTTCTCCTCTATTTAACTCATCTACTCTTTCTTTATTAATATCAAATCCTATTATAGGAAAGTGTTTAGAAAACTCAATTGCTAAAGGTAATCCAACATACCCTTGTCCTATTACTGCTATTTTATAATCTGTTCTCATTGAGATTAAAATATTTTATTTATTACTATTATTACAATCTACTATCTATTATTTCTCTATTTAATGCTGCTTTTGCATCATAAATAACCGCTGGCGAAGATACCATATTCTCCACATTAAGCTTACGGAAATCCTCATGTGCTGTTGTTAAAACCACACCACTATACTTCGTATTTAGAAGCGTTGATTCACTAATCACCTCAATCCCATACTCTTCTCTCACCTCCTGAGGATTCACCCATGGATCATATACATCTACCTCGATACCATAAGACACTAGCTCCTCATAAATCTTCGCTACCTTCGTATTACGCGTATCAGGACAGTTCTCTTTAAAAGCAAAGCCTAATAATAACACTCTAGAACGGCTGACATCGATTCCCTTTTGTATCATCAGCTTCACTACCTTACTCGCAATAAATACAGGTATCTCATCATTCACACGGCGACCAGACAGAATCACATCAGGATAATACCCTACTTGAATCGCCTTATGTGCTAAGTAATACGGGTCAACAGAGATACAGTGCCCTCCTACTAGTCCTGGTTTATATTTCAGGAAATTAAACTTGGTACCTGCTGCTTCTAATACATCTTGGGTATCGATCCCTAATCTATCGAAGATTAACGCTAACTCATTGACAAAAGAAATATTGACATCGCGCTGTGCGTTCTCTATTACTTTAGCCGCTTCTGCCACCTTTAAAGAGGGAGCTTTATGCGTACCCGCTTTGATAATCGTGCGGTATAAAGTATCTATCTCATCTGCTACTGCAGGTGTACTACCCGAAGTAACCTTTATAATCGTTTCTAAAGTATTTACCTTATCCCCTGGGTTGATTCGCTCTGGCGAATACCCTACATAAAAATCACGGTTGAATACTAGTTTAGAAGTTTCTTCTAAAACTGGAATACACTCTTCTTCTGTACAACCTGGGTAAACAGTAGATTCGTAAATCACAATATCTCCTTGTTTTAATACAGATCCTACTAATTTAGAAGATGATTTTAGAGGGGTTAGATCAGGAGCATTAAACTGATTAATCGGTGTAGGTACCGTGATAATATAAATATTAGCCTCTGCGATATCACTGATATTCGTACTGGGCTTATATCCTTTTATTCCTCCTGAATTTTGATACGTGAAGATGGATACTTTCAGTTGACTTTCGTCCACCTCTTTTGTTAAGTCTATTCCTTGCTGTAACTCAGTTACACGACTTTCTTTGATGTCGAATCCCACTACTGGGAAATGTTGTGCAAAGGCAAGGGCTAAAGGTAATCCTACATAACCTTGTCCTATTACAGCTATCTTAACTTCTTTTTCCATATTTTTCTCATTATTGTTCCTGCCTAAAGATACTTTTTCGTCAGTAAGTGTCAGTATTTTTTAACAATAAGTTACAAATGTACACTTTTAAAATATTGGTGCGAATAAAAAGTTTACTTTTTGTGTAGAGTAGTGTTTTTTATTAGGGAAAAGAAATTAATCACTGTTTTAAACCTCTTTATTCATACCTACTTTTTTAAAACTCCTTCTAATTAAGGTACTATTTACAAATATGTTCACTCTAAGCAATCGAAGACAAAAAAAGCCTTAAACTACCAATAATAAACATTATATACCCTTGTCTTATACTTTTAGACTATTTAACTCTAAAACTATAACTACAATGCAAAATGAAGATGATTTAAGGTCTTTAGCTAAAATACTTTCTTTTTTAAGAGCAGTGAGTATTATTATACTACTTATGCATATATATTGGTTTTGCTACCCCTTATTTATAAAGCTAGATATACCCCATCCTATGGTTGATAGAATTCTTCTAGGATTTAACACCAAAGCAAATTTATTTGCCCACCCACTCTACACTAAGATATTTTCTGTTTTACTCCTAGGATTAAGTCTTTGGGGGAACAAGGGGGTTAAACATCAAAAAATCACCCTAAGGAAAACAATTATTCTATTTTTTATCGGAACAAGTCTTTTCTTTTTAAACTTTTTCCTTTTAAAAATAAATTTACTTATTGCAAATATCTTATATATTATAACTTTATCAATTGGGTATATACTACTTCTTGTCTGTGGAGCATATCTAAGTAGGCTTATAAACAATGAGCTTTTACAAGATGTTTTTAATATTGAGAACGAAAGCTTTTATCAAGAAACTCGCCTTTTAGAAAATGAATATTCGGTTAATCTTCCAACTAAATTTTACTATCATAAAAGATGGCATAGTGGCTGGATTAATGTAGTTAACCCTTTTAGAGCTACAATTGTTCTGGGTACTCCAGGTTCAGGTAAAAGTTATACGGTTATAAATAATTTTATTAAGCAGCAAATAGAAAAAGGCTTTGCCATGTATATCTATGATTTTAAATTTGATGACCTCTCAACTATTGCTTATAACCATCTGCTTTTACATGCAGATAAATACAAAGTATCGCCTAAATTTTATGTAATAAACTTTGATAATCCAAGAAAAAGCCATCGTTGTAACCCAATAAACCCTAAGTTTATAACAGACATTTCTGACGCCTATGAATCAGCCTATACCATTATGCTTAATCTTAACCGATCTTGGATACAAAAACAAGGTGATTTTTTTGTAGAATCCCCTATTATACTCCTGGCGGCTATTATTTGGTTTTTAAAGATTTACAAAAATGGTAAATACTGCACCTTCCCGCATGCCATTGAGTTACTTAACAAAAGATATAAAGATGTTTTTACTATTTTAACCTCTTACGATTCTTTAGAGAATTACCTATCTCCTTTTATGGACGCCTGGGAAGGAGGAGCCCAAGATCAGCTTCAAGGACAGATAGCATCGGCAAAAATTCCGCTATCTCGTATGATTTCCCCCTCATTATATTGGGTTATGAGTGGAGATGATTTCTCCCTTGATATTAACAACCCTAATGAACCGAAGGTTCTTTGTCTTGGTAATGATCCTAATCGCCAGAGCATATACTCAGCAGCACTAGGTCTTTATAACTCACGTATTGTAAAGCTGATAAACAAAAAAGACCAACTCAAAAGTAGTGTTATAATAGATGAACTCCCAACTATTTATTTTAGAGGCCTTGATAATTTAATAGCTACAGCCAGAAGTAATAAAGTAGCGGTGTGCTTAGGCTTTCAAGACTTCTCTCAACTAGTTAGAGACTATGGAGACAAAGAGAGTAAAGTTATTCAAAACACAGTGGGGAATATCCTCTCTGGCCAAGTAGTTGGAGATACAGCTAAGACCTTATCTGAGCGTTTTGGAAAAATACTCCAAAAACGTCAAAGCATATCTATTACTAGGCAAGATAGATCAACCTCCTTTTCCACTCAGCTTGATATGCTTATCCCTGCTTCTAAGATATCCTCTTTAAGTCAAGGGATGTTTGTTGGCTCTGTATCTGATGATTTTTCTCAAAAAATAGAGCAGAAATTTTTCAACGCACAAATACTAATAGACTCTGAAAAAATAAGAAAACAAGAGCTGAGTTATAAGAAAATACCAACTCTTACCTCTTTTACTGATTATAAAGGCAATGATCACCTAGATAGGGCCATTACAGAGAATTACAATCAAATAAAAAAAGACGTTGAGTTATTAATAAAAAATGAAATTAAACGCATTGAAAACGATCCAGATTTAGTACACCTACTTAATAACAACAAATAATTGAGTAGGTGGCTGAAGAAATAATCTTCAGCCGACCTCTCACACCACCAGGCATACGGATCCGTACCATGGCGGTTCTTAATTTACGATACTTTTAGGTAAATGTCATTTAGAAATGTATAACCTGCTTTCCTTAAAACCCAAATATTCAATGATGTTTTTAAAACAGGACTCAAGGCTACACGACAATACCCCTTTCGGGTATTAGCCCATTGATAAGCTTGATTAGCTTTAACACCTATCTTTTTAAGATTGGTGTACCTTAATCCCTTACTCTTCCAATTCTTCCATATAAATATCCGTATTCTTGACCGAAGCCATTTATCTATACGCTTAATCTTATCTGACATATTCGCTAACTTGAAATAGGACACCCATCCTCTTACAAACATCTTTAATGTTTCTTTGAGTTTATTATATCCTTTCCCATTACTCCGTTTAGTAATTACTCTTAATTTATCTTTGAGTTTACTATAACTCTTAGCATGTACACATAGTTCCCACTGTTTGTTTTTACTGACATAGAAACTATACCCCAAAAACTTCTTTCCTTGAGCATATCCTATAGTAGTTTTCTCTTTATTGACTTTTAAGTGCAGTACTGTTTCTATAAATAGAGTTATACTCTCTTTTACACGTTCGCATGATATCTTACTTTTACAGAAGATTAAACAGTCGTCTGCATAGCGGACAAATCAATGTCCACGTCTTTCGAGCTCCATATCGAGTTCATGAAGCATGATATTACTCAGTAATGGACTGAGAGGTCCTCCTTGAACAACTCCTTGAACAACTCCTTGCGTACTCTGTTCGTATTTCCCATTTATAATCACCCCCAAAGTTTAGATACTTATGTATAAGTGATATTACACGTAAGTCTTTTACCCGCTTTGACAGGAGTTCAATTAACCGACTATGACTAACTGTATCAAAGAACTTTTCTAAATCTAAATCTACTACATAGTGGTACTTATCATTCAGATGTCTCTTCGCCTCTTTCAGTGCTGTGTGACATCCTCTTTGAGATCTAAATCCGTGGTTACTTAAATGAAAATAACGTTCGTATATCCGAGATAATACTTGAGAGATACTTTGCTGTACTAGTCTATCAATAACTGTAGGGATTCCTAGAAGTCGAACTTTACCTCCTTCTTTGGGGATTCCTACTCTGCGTACTCCCTGAGGTTTATACTTCCCTTTTGCTAACGAGTTTAACAAAGATTCTCTATGAAGTAAGAGCCATTCTAGCATGTTTTCAGTAGATAACTTGTCTATTCCATGACTCCCTTTATTTGACTTAACTCGTTTATAAGCTAAGTTTAGATTTGAGGGACTTAGGATTTGTTCAAGTAAATCTAACTGTCCTAATTGTACTTCCATGAGGCTGTTTTCAGTTATCCCTATAAAAGTCTGCTACTGCTTGATAGCTGTCAGGTTCCGCCCTATCATTCTCAAGGTAGTTATCAATATTTTCTGCATTCCACCCTTTACTAGGTAACATTCATTTACTTCTCACTTAATTAAGTTCAGCCCTTCTGTATTGCGTAAGATTTCTTGGTATTGCCAAGCTTGTTTCCATACATACTATGACCTCTGCTGACTTCTTACAGCAATTGTTATCCGTAGTTCTGTAAAAATTCCCTACGTCTGTAAAACCTCCTCAGGTAAGAACAATAACTTTCACCTCATGTGCCTGCTATATTTACCCACGTATCTCTGTACAGTTTGGGACTTCAGTTTGGGTTGCAACCTTATCCGATACTTTGAGCCTTATATATAGTTTCTGTTCGTCAGGTCAAGGTTTTGCCGTAAGCTTCCTTCAGATTCCACCTCACGATGGACACCCTTGCTATTAGCTAACACTTCCCACTGTAAAGGTGTGTTCGGGACTTGCACCCTAGAGTTATTGCCCATGCTGGGCACACAACCACTATGGACTGAAAGTCCATAGTCTGTTAAAGCAGACTAAAGTCTGCCTGGGTGGAGTTACTTACTCAAGTATGAAGTTACCTCCGTTATCATTTGGTTTACGATGATGTTCAAGATATTGATTCAGCATCGCATCTGTAATGTTGCCTGTACTCCAACAGCCAAACCCTATTGCCCAAAAATGACGACCCCAGTAACATTGTTTTAACTCAGGATATTCTATTTGCAATTTCCTTGAAGTACGACATTTGAAGAGTTTGACAATATTACTTATGTTTTGAGATGGACGATATTCTATATGAAGATGAACATGATCCTTTGATACCACACCTTTTAAAATCTGAATATCTTCTGCTTCGCAGATTTGAATAATCAGACTACGACAACGTATCTGAATATCACCTTCCAATACCGGATAACGATATTTGGTTCCCCATACTAGATGGGCTGTTAAACGTGATACACTATGTCCGCCGGTTCGTTGATATTCCATATATCAAAGGTAAACATCTTTAGAAGCTGAAAGCTAAATGCACTAAAGTACATAGTTTTAACTATTATCTGCGACCAATAAAAAAGGGCATCTGTAATCAGCAGTAATTTCATAACATACAGACGAAAATTTTGCTTTCCCGGAATCAGCTGGTAACTGTATATTTTTAAGGGATCGAAAAAAAAAGGAGTATGTATGCTCTGATTCGCTTGTATAGAAAGTAAGACTTCCAACCTTCCTTTGTCTATATCAAACCAAACGGTATCTGTGATCCCATCTTTATCCAGATCAAATTCTAATTTTTGAACTTGCAATTGTGCTAGTGCGTTATCTATTCCTATAACCGCTATAAAAAGATGATGAAATAATAAATTTTTGTGTTTCATTCTATAGTCTATTTTATTAATGCGGTTAAGAGCAAGATTGAACCAAAAATTAGCAGGAGTATAGCATAGAGATAAACGGGTGGATTGTTTTTTCGTTTTCTTGCTTTTTCCATGTTAGCTAAGGCTTTAAAATAGGATTCAGACAATTTGCCTTGCGTATCTAAAGCCTTCATCTGACCCATAAAGTGTAGTACAAAACTAAAATACACCTCTGCTTCTTGTTTTCCTTCTTCATTGTTTTTGGATAGTAGATCATAAGCTATTAAAGTATTATTTTTTAATCGAATCCTTAGTCCCGGAGCAGGATTATCCCAATTCAACCAAGTGAACTTCAGGTCTATCCAATAGGAGTGAATTTTTGCATAGGGAATATCTCCAAATACTTTGGATTGTATTCCTGATGGAGTAAGGCTTACGGTTTCGCGTCCTTGCCGTGTAGATTGAATAATCTTAAAAACACAATACCCACAAATCATTACTATCAAAAGGATAATCAAAAAAGTAGCTGACTCAATATAACTAGAGTTTTTAATCAAGAAAAAACTTTCAATAAAAAGTAGGGATATAAGCAGTGCAAATCCACTTATAATAGTACCAAGTAGTCTGTAAATGTATTTGACTTTGATCAATCTAAATTTAAAACTTGCTTTTTCCATCTGTTTTTAATTTTTTATAGTTCTATTTCCATGTATTCCTGTACTATTTGCTTCGTATAGGATCCAGGAATCGGAAGTTCTGTTACAGCCAATTTTATTGGATAGTTTCCAATCTGTATTATCATTTGTGGTCTATCCAATTTGATGATTCCTTTGTATTTAACTTTCAATCCTACCTCAAAAACAAAGGCAAAAGTAATTGTTCCGGATACTGTTACCTGTTTTTGTGTTCCCTGCATTAATTCCTGCTTTTGTTCCGAGAGTTGGATATAACGCACTCCATAACACAGCAAAGAGTGAGGGAGTCTAGTGATTTCTACTTCGGCATTTGTCAATATAGCTGAGTTGATTATCCTATATCCTCCAGAAATGAGATAACTAAAATCAACGGAAACTTCCTCACCATTATCAAACTTGAAACTGAATCCTTGCCTGCGTCCACCTACTCCGACCAGCCGCCCTCGGATCACTTCTTTTTTAGAGTGTATTTTATCTTTTTCAAACAATATTGCTTTCTTGCGATATGCCAAGAACATCCATCGAAAAGCAAATATCGTAATCCAGACTGTGAAGATAGCAAGCGTGCCAAAAATTAGTACTACTAATCCTAAATCAATGATCTCCGCATCTTTTATGCTGTAACGATTTGACCGTATTTCATCATAAACCAAACGAATAAGGAGGTAGCTTAAGTAAGTTAAACAACCAGTAAGTATCAGACCCACCCACTTATTTGCTTGCGCAGAACGATAACGCATGATTAAGTCTTTTCTTTCTTTTTCGCTAAGTGTTTGTTTGTTTCTAATCATTTTTTATCTATTTTCAACTCAAATGTAAACTCACAGTCTCTACCTTCAGGATGAACTATCCGAATGTATTTCTTTTGAGATTCTTCATCCACCTCAAAATAAACTATACTGTTTTTAGCTATAGATTGTCCATTAAGTTTTGTGTTCTCGGCAATATGTGCCTGAATTGGCTTTCCCTCTTTGCTGAGAACAATTTCTCCACACACGGGCAACTCTGCTATATATTGGACATCCAGCAGATGACCTCTTATAGTTTCTTCCCTTAGATACACACTCCAATCTTTATCAAAAACAAACCCAAAAAAATCTGTAGATTCTGAAAGTGTTACCCACCAAATATCATCTAAAGTAGCGTGTTCTTTTTTCTTAACATCAAATCTATTGCGCCATCTTATGCGTGTCCCTTTGGTTAAAGAAAGCCTAGGAAAGTCTAAATCTGTATCCAACACCGTGTTTTGTGTACGCTCTAGCTTACGATCATTGAGTTCCCCCCGCCATTTATAAAACACCTGATTATCTAAATAAACGTAAGCACCATATATTCCTAGTATCAGGATTAATCCACCTATAAAGATCAGGAAGCCACTTCCTATCTTACCGCCTAAAGAGGTAGTGACTATAAACCACCTTTTAGCTAAGAATAGCAACAGCCCTCCTATTAAAAGGTAAACATACCAGAGCGCAATGGCAAAATAATAGATCAAGTATAATATTCCTACCATAGTTTTCTTAATTCAGCTTATTCATTTTTTTCAAATACTAAAAATCCCTGTGAGGGGATGATCTCAAAAGGCACGATATAAGTTTGAGGAAACACAACGTCTTTAATTCTATCAAAATTAATATCTCCATACAAAAACCAAGACTGCTTTTGATAAGGTACAAATATGTCTTCTACTTGTGGGAAGTTTTGTGTGATGTATCGACTGCTCCAATCTGCAGAAGAGGTTGTAAGTTTTTTATTACTCTGTTTGTCAAATACATGGAATCTTACAGTTTTTATTTCGAAGTCCTCTACTTCAGGCTCTACAGTCACCTTGATATAATATTCTTTCAAAAAATCATCTACTATAAAGCTAGTTTGAGCTTTTACCGACTTAAGCATACCTAATACGATAATTAAAGTAATTAACCAATGGAAACCTATAAAAAGTGTTTGTTTTCTCATTCGAATACTTATTGATTTTTATGTGATGTTCCTTTAATACGTTTTCTTATTTCTATTGTCTTCTGCAATTCTTTTATTGAAGAATCTGTGATTTCCTCTGGGGGAGTCTCAACTGGATCACCATTCCCATTATGTGCATGCAGATGAAATGAAAAAATAATGGCTTGATCATTATTTAAAAATTCGACAATAGTTTTTGAGGCTATTTGAAAACTTTCTAGATCCATTCCTTCACTTTCCAAAGCAATAAGGTACCATTTCGGTTCAGAAGCTTGTAGTTGTTTAAAATGGCTGCGATTGCTAAACTTGGGTGCATGTCGATGCAGCTGCTTTTTAAGTTCTGCTTCGGATTCGAAAATAAAATTTCCAACAAGTTGTAAACCTAAGTTTGAGGTAGTCTCTTTTTCCTCGCTATTGTCCAACAGAAACTTGATAGATTTAGGTTCTTTTGACTTTCCTATTTCATATCTTTTATATTGTTTCCAAGCTCCATTTTCATTTTCTAGATACAGATAGAAGTTTCTCTCTTTCGTATGAGTCAAAAAGTTCAGGATCTGCGTATCTGTATTCAGTGCGTTCAACTGATCTAGCTCCTCAATTTTTGTATTCTTGATATAGGGAACTAATCGAAGCTTGGCTAAGCTATCGTTGGTGTACATATATATTGCGCCCTCCTCCGCAATTGCATTTCTTAACAATACGGGATACTGGTCTATACGTTGCTGAGAATATGTCATCATATCTCTCATAGGTTTTGTCTTGTAATATTCGATTATTTTACCGCCAAAAAATCGAGCAAACAAGACAAAACCAATAATAAAGCTGAAAGGGATCACAATATTCTTTCGTAGTTTTTTCTTCCGAGCTTTAGCAATTGCCTGAATCGCTGTCTCATATTCGTTTTCCTGCGGTGAAAGAGAAGGAGAGGAGATTGTCTTTTTTGAAGAAAAACTAGTTTCTTTATTCAAATTCTGTTTATAAACCTCCCAATACCTAGTGAAATCAGATAAGAATATTAAGTACTCTTCCAGTTCTGTGTTGTTTTGGTCAGGCTTGGGGTGAAACCGAATGACTTTTTCGTTCTGTAATTTTATTTTTAGAGTTGGAGAAGCCATATTCCAATTTATCCATGGTAAGCTTTGCCTTATGCTGTAGCTATTGATGTCCTCAAATCGGATAATACCGAAGTATTGGGAATTGAAACGATTTGTTCTTAGAATTATCTTTTCAGGTTCTGCATATTTTGCACGAACTTTCCGCCATTTCCAAACACTGTAAATTATATTGCCTGTCATTGACATTAGTACAAAGCCTATTAAGTATAAGATGTAAATAGATTGACCTTGATACTTCAGTAAAAAGATGACAGGGACAACAATCATCAGTAACAAACCTCCAAACAGACTCAGCAAAAAAAAGTAGGTTGGTTGAAGTTGTGTGATATAGAAGCGATATGTTTTTAAGTTTTGCATCCCTTGACTTAGTCGTTTGTTCATACCTCAACTACCATTGTGATGATGTGGTATTAACTAATTAATATGAGCAAAAATATGTTAATAAATAGATATTCTTATCATATGAAGCGTCTACAAAGTATCTACATATAAGTTTAATTATTGATTGTTAGTCTTTTACAAGTGTTAAATCGAAGGTCTATTTTTTGTTCTATATTTGACAACAATCAGAAATAGAATGAGAAGAACTTGTTTTTTTTATATATGTTTAATACAGTTCCTATACGTTGTATGGACGCCTACGTTTGCTCAAAAAGCAATAAGTGATTCGCTGGAGGTATTGCTGTCCAATTCTCAGTTAGACACCCAAACTCGAATTTTAAGGTTGTGTCAATTGGCAAATAGCATTTCATTAGCCCACCTTGATAAGGCTATTCAAACTAATAAAAAAGCCATTGTACTAGGCCAAAAACACCAATATACAGACGGTCTCTGCCTCGCATGGTCACAGCAAGTGCAGTTTGAAATGATCCAAAGGGATGGCATAGCTGCTCAGAAAGCTGCTGACAGTATGTTCTACTATGCACAAAATGCATCTAAACTTTATAAAGGAATTGCCTATTTCAGAATGGGCTATTTGCAAAATTTACAAAACAAACCTGAAGATGCATTTGAGAGTTGGGAAAAAGCTATTCCCCTACTGGAAGAGAATAAAGGACAAAAGTACTTGTCAAATATTTATTACCTAAAGTTCGGAATATATTCGGAGCGTGAAAATCAAAACGACGCAGCAAGATATGTCTGTTTAGCACTGGAAACTGCACAAAAAAGCAAAGATATAGATGCGCAGATCAAAGCTTGGCAGATTAACGGTACCCATGAAGTAGATTTATTTGAACGAAAAAGGGACACTTCTCGTCTTCAGACTGCAGAAAATGCTTTTGAACAATCCATTTCACTATACAAGCAACATGAGACTTCTATTAAGAATCCAAGTGTTGTGGCTCTTTCTGCACTGTATCTGGCGAACTTGTACCTGGAATATGATTCTTCTTTAAAGAAAAAAGAGATAATAGAATACGTGAATCTTGCTTTACGAACTTCGAAAGAAGTCAACAATATTGAGATGCAGGCTAACGGATATGCAATACTCGGCAAAATCCATATGCAGGCTGCAGATTGGTCTAAAGCCGAAAAAGCACTACTAACACAAAAGGCCTTAGCTAACTCACTGCCTTCGTCTAATTATTATTTAGAGTTGAATAACTTGGAATTGCTGGCTAACCTGTATGAAAAAAAGGGAAATACGCAAAAAGCTTTAGACTATTATCAAAAATATATAACGACTTATAAAAAAGTATTCGACTCGAAACAGACCGAAATTATTCAACAGCTGGAAGCTCAATATGAGAATGACAAAAAGAGTAAAGAATTGGAATTGCTACACCAAAAAAATGCTTTTCAAAAAAGACAGACTTGGCTGTATAGTGCCATAGCACTTATTACTATAACAGGGTTATTGTTTTTGTTTGTAGCGTATAGGTTTAAACTAAAATATGCTTTGGAACGGGAAAAGCTTCAAATTGAGGAAGCGGCAAGATTAAAAGCTGAACAAACTTTAATCGCACAGGAGAAAGAACAATTGCAAAAGGAATTGATGGTCGGGATGCTGCAAATAGAACGTGGTGCCGAATCGCTCAAGGAATTAAAAGAAAAAATAGAAACTGCCAAAAGCCAACATCCCCAGCTCAATCAATTTATCAAAGAAGAACTGAGAATCAACAATGATTTTGACCTGATCCGCTCAGAAATACAAGATATTCACCCAGATTTTTTCAAGCAATTACAGGATAAAGCCTCTGAAAAACTAACCCAAACCGATCTGCGCTATTGTGCTTATTTTTCCCTCCAATTTTCCACCAAGCAAATAGCCGAACTCTTAAATGTTGCACCCAAAAGTGTCCGCATGGCAAAATATCGTTTGAAACAAAAATTTGAATTGGATAAGGAAGATGATTTCGATGCTTTTCTTCAGGGTTTGTCGTAATTCATCAATTAACTTCCTTAATTTCAATTTCTTTAAGCGCTCTTTTGTTGAAGGAATAATATCATCATATTCTTCATAATTTTCAATCACACTTTCCAACATATTCTTTGCCAGCAGTTTATTGCCTTTGATAGGATACGTGTCCGCAATCAAGATGAAACTCTTGGCCACACCCAGTAATCATGCTCCTCCATATTATTGACCAGATCAAAGACCATTTCCTGAGCTTTGTCCTACTGTTTGTTTTTATACTGTAGTCGTCCTATACGATAACGTGCCTCTGCATCAATAACTGTCTTGCTTATCATTGTCGCCAATTCTGTTTTACTTCATAACAAACGCTTTATCTCCTTCCTTTAGCAATGCCTGTGCACTGTACAAATGTGCCCTAGCTATGTCTTCCTCAGATAGTCGATCAAAATTCTTTATCAAATACACATACTTTTCTACTTGATCCAAGTCTCCTATATGTAGGTAATATTTCTTCAAGTTCTGATGTAATCTCCAGTTTTTAGAGGTGCACAATCGCTTCATTATATTCCTCCAAGTTCATGTATAACGCAGCTGCCGTCAGCAAGGTATTCTCTGTATATTTGCTCGTCCAGTCATTCAGAATAATGTTAAGATTCTTTTTAGCCATTTTAAAGGCTGCTAAAGTGGTATTTTCTGTTGACATATCTTTACTCAAACTCCATCCAATAACCTTTCTATCGTATAAATCTATTATTGTAGTTAGGTAAATAACCCCTTCTTTAACAGCGATATAAGTAATATCAGACACCCAGGCTTTACCTGGTTCAGTTTGTGTAAATTGTCTATCTAAAATATTATCAACCACTAAATAATTGTGTCCAGAGTCTGTGGTTATTCTATATCGTCGAGCTAATTTACTACGTAATCCTAACTCTTTCACGTACTTAGCAACAGTTGGTTTAGATATTTTATAACCTCGTGCATTGAGTTCTATTGTAAGACGAGGACTGCCATAACACTGTTTAAATTCTAGATAAACTTCTGTAATAACACGTTTTAGATCTGCTTTGGCTTGTTTTCTTTTATTAACAGGAGACCGTTTCCAATTATAATAACCACTTTTACTTACCTCTAAAACTTTACACATAATCCCAATCAGATATTCATGTTCATGATCAAATATGAACATGTAAATCAATTGCTGGTCTTTGAGAAAATCGTAATGATCCAAATTTAGACTTCGTTTATTACTATTTTAATACTAAAAGCACTACGAGCACAGGCTAAATTTGGTTGGCATCTATCGAATTTAGTTGCTTTTATACGACTAAATCTTTTTGTGAAGATTGAATTAGAAAAATGGCTGAATAATCCATTAAATGAAGTAGAAAAACTGCCACCAAAACTCCACAAGGAGTTCTATTTTAAATTTTAGCGAAATATAGCCTTAATCCTACTGAAGTTGAGAGGATATTTTATGTCCTAAATTTATTTAGGACGCTATTGATTATTTAACTGTATCAAACATAAGCCTTCCATTTCTATCTAAATACAAGTACGCTTTAAAACAAATATTTTTCCTTGTTTTAAAAACAAATGCTTTATTTACTCTTTTAAGTTCAAGTAATTCCTCAAGTTCTTCCCTAGACAAATAAACTCCTGATACTAACCTAGATATACTCCAATTACAATTCTTATTCAAACAAACAAGCTTGTGATAACTAAATTCAAAATTACTATCTAAACACATTGGACAAACCTTCTTTAATGACTCTTTTAAATATCTTAAAGTAGTAATGCTTTGCTTTAATACCTCTAGTTTTTCACAACTAATTTTATAAAAAATCTCCCTGCTAATCCAATCTTGATTTGCCTTGAAAAATAAAACCTCAAAATCAAATAAATAAGCAAAACTAGAAACAGGTAAATCTTTTGTTTTAAAATAATAATCAAGAGCCTTGTTTGTACAAACAAGCTCTTTATTGTCTATATACAAATACTCTTGTTTTATTAACTGATCAAGGGTTAAACTAAGACCAAAAAAAAGATCTGTAAAATAACAAAAATGTATTGTCGCAATTGCGTTTTCGTGTAAGGTTTTAATAAAATCTTTTTTTAGTTTTTTAAACAAACTTTCTATACTAAACAAAGGATGCTGTTTTCTGGTTTGTGTTACAACACTTACCGACTCTACTTTAAAGTTTTTCATACCATTGAGTTCCTCTAAAGTATCTACTTGATTTTCTTTATTTTTTTTCAAGAAGTTACCTTGATAAACCTTTAAGGGCAAAGAAAAATAAGTTTCTCCTACAGATAGCTTTAGACTAGCTTTTCTTATATCTTCTTTAGGGGTAAAACAGTCTATTGTTCTTTTGACTATCAACTCATAAATTGCTTTTTCACTTACATTTAGACAAGTTGGTATCTTTAGAGTAGGTATGATTCCATGACTTTTAAAATCTTTGTCCATTATCACATCCTTGCAATAGAGTCTAGCTAGTTTTAAATTTAATATCTCCTGTTTAAATACGGGGTAATCTCTTAAAGCGTTTAATATTTTGGGGATGGTAGATTTATACAGTCCGGGTAGATAGTTATTCAAAGTAAAAGGATAGCTAATGAACCTCTGCCTATAAAGATTAAGCAAAGCTTGTTGGGTTTTACTAAAAGAAAAACCATATAAGTTATTTGCACAGATAATAAGGCTCATAAAATCGTATAAAAGAAGTTGTTTCGGTTTTATCAATTTTATCTTTTTTTCACTTACCTCTACCCTTGATTCTCTACAAAAGAAATCTACTAGATTTTGAGCATCCTCCTTATTTTTATATTTTTTTTCAAAAAAGCAAGAAAACAGCTTATGATTACAACTAAGCTCTACATTTACCTTATGATGAGTTTGAGTTTCACTATTTCTCCCCTTTAAGTATTTATCACATAAGAAAGATAATAAAGAAGTTTTTATAAGATCTAATTTAGTTTTTATCCCAGTTTGGTTATAATAATACTTACTAAATTTATTTTGAACAATCTTAAAAATAAGATCCCTGTTATAATAAGTTCTAAAACATGAAGTACTATAATCTTGATATAGGTGATTCTCTAAAAAAGATTTTTCTAGACTATAAAGCCATAGCCTTGTACAGGGTTGAGTTATACTGAAAAACTCTTTAAAGTATTCAAATTTCCTACGCCCCTCCTGGCTTGGCTCTGTAGCTATAACAATAGATTTAGATCTAAATATAAGTTGCTTTATTAACTGCACTTTTTTATTCTGTAGCACAGATAAAGGTTTTTGCTTTGCCTTGCTGACTAGTTTTAGTTTATATTCCAAGATATTTTTATCTACCAAATATCCCTTCTTTTCTTTAAAAGCTAAAGGCTTCAAATCTACCATACAATCATCTATCCATATAACCAGATGATTATCTGAGCCATAATAATTAAATTGCCTGTTATTTGCATTAAAAAACGTGGCTAGAATTCTAGCCACGCTTGCTGTTTCTGTTACAATAAGTTCCATATTAAAGTTTATATAGGTTTTAAACCTTTTTTTCTATTTTGAGTCTCTTTGTTGTTTTGTGTTTGACTCTCTAAAACCTTAGGTTTACTTGGATCAGTGAAAGAAAAATTAGTTCTATTGTTTATTTTATCATAGTTTATAAACCCCTTATATGGGTTGCCTCTTTTATCAATAAGTCCATCGATAGCCACAGTCTTCCCCTGTAAAAGCTCTTTATACTGATTATCATCCAAGGTTTTTCCCCTAAAGGTCTTTAAGTCTTCAGGATTTGAAATTTTCTTATTTTTATTTACATTATCAAATAAAAACTCAATATGGCCTTTAGAGGCATTATACTGAATATGAGCATCAAAAGGATTCCCTTTACTTGAGCTCATAGTCTGTACTAGGACCGCTTTTCCTTGTTTTAGTTCACTTAACTGACTCTCTGAAAGATCAACTCCTTTTATATGTGTTGGAATTTGCATTTTCTCAACACTTGTAACTGTTATATTATTGGTTAATCTATCCACACTTACAACCGATGGAATATAAGAATTAGTCTCTGGGTCTAAGAGATCCACTACCCTTCCCATATTTCCTGTTTTTAAAAGATTGTGTTTATCCTGTCTGGTAAATTCATGTCCTTGAAAAGGTACATTTAAATTTGGGTACTTTTTTACTCCCTCAAGAGTCATTACAACCTCTCCATTAGAAGCATGTTTAAGTCCAAGACGCGCATCTAATGAAAACTCAGCAGAGCCAAGATTAAGATTAACCTGAACTAAATCTTTTGTTTTATATCCTTTTAATAAAGGTTCTAGAAGATCCATCTCTTCGAGTTTCTCTTTTGAAAGCCCAATCTGGCTTAGTGATTCCCAGTTGATATGATTAATATTATATTTATATGGATTATACTCTTTACTAGAGGTTATAACTTCATTAGTACTCTTGTCAATACTTTGAATCATTTTCAGAGGATCTACTTGATGTGATAGATATAACTGATGATTTAAAGTGTTTTTTAAGTCTAACTCACCTTGCATCTGTTTGGACAGACCAATGGCTAAATTCTCTGGAACCCTAAAAAAACTAAACCTAGTGGGGTCTTTTAGTTGGGAAAAGAAATTGGTGAAAAAATTAGAAAAGAAGTCTCCGTTTCTATCTAATCTTAAAAATGAGTTTAAATTATTCTTATTAATCGGTGCACTTTTAAGATTGCCATTTTCACTTAAGCCCTGTACGGCTTTAATTTTGTTATCCTTTGAATCACTAACAAGTAAAATATCATGTTTTGATTCACTGCTTTTTTTTACTTCCATAATTAATAGATTAATTGATTAATACTTAAAAGTATTTCCTACATCGTTTTGTACTTATTTTTGGCACAAAAAAGTACGTACTTGACCCTTAGAGTCACTCTCTTACTGGAACAGCAAAGCAGTCTCTTATGAACTGCTGCACATCAGAGAGTTTATAGTATATCTTCCCTTTTAACCTATAATAAGGAAGCTTTTTATCAGATCTATATCTTTGAAGCGAACGAGAACTTATCTTTAAAATCTGTAAAACATCTTGATTATCTAAAAGTTCTTCTCCATCGATATTTAGTGTTTGAAGTTGAACCTTGGCAATATGCTCACTTAAGCTATCTAGTTTTGTAGAGAGTCGTTCCATCCAGGAGATAAATTCTAAACGAGTAATATTCATAATTTAAATTTTTAATGGTTAATATTCTTGTTAGCTAACCATACAAAATTCAAAAGCTTAAAAAAACTATAAAGCCAATTGGCATTAAAAAAACAGAAAAACTTATAAAATCGACAAGAATTTTAAACCTAAATAATCACAATACTAGATATAGGCAAGCTTTAAAGGATAATAATAATAAGACAGAAAACTTTTCTTACATACGAATTTTTTCCGAGTTATAAAGCCAATTGGTATCTGATTTATAGATAATTAAAAAATATGATGCTAATTCCGATACTTTTAAAAAATAAGCAAACATATAGCACATAAAGCGATAAAAAATTCAATTTTATTTTCAATAGTGTTAATATTAAAACAATCCTAAGCTAAAAAAACACAATAATAATAAACCAAAAACACTATTTCAAGATAAAATATAATTATTAAACAACATCTTTAGAATAACGTGAGTTCGACTTAAGCAATTATTCTATTTTGATCAATAATGTCGTTAATATTATTAATAGAAGGCTTTTTAGGGAAGTATGAATAAGTAATCAAAGCAGCTAACATATTTGCAATAAAGTTATTGAAGGATCTGTGTCTTGTATGTTCTACTTGACACATGTTCTTTAACTCATCATTTACTGTTTCAATAAGGGCTCTTTTCTTTAAATGTATCTTATCTGCTAATAACATCATTGAATTCTTCATGTTTTTTTTGACTTTAGTAATTAAATGTACTCCATCAACAAACATCTGTTCAAAAAGATCTTTACTGATATATCCTTTATCTCCAAATAGTTTACCAAAAATGCGTTTATGGAAATTCAATTCTTTTAAAGGTTTTCTATCATCAACATTGGCCGGAGTTAATAAGAAATCAAGTATTTCACCTTTATCATTTATAATTAAATGAAGTTTAAATCCCATAAACCAACCAATAGAACATTGGCCTTTCGTTGCTATATTTTTAAATGTTTTATGCTGCTTTTCTCTTCTAATGTGTGACACTCTTAAAGGAGTAGAATCTATAAATGAAACACCTGTACAACTACCTAATCTATTAGTTTTTAAGAAGATTCCTAAAGGTACAATAACCGTTTTTTGTAGTTCTACAAAGCGATTATAAGAGACAGTTTTAGGAAATTCTTTTTGCATATGAACTCTTACATAATCAATGTAATAATGTTTTAAACATCTAAAACCACTATCATGAAATAAAATCAAGATGGTCATTACTTCACTTGCATTAAGTGTTGACTTTCGATTACGTTTTTTCTTTGTGCTATCTGATTCAATACTATGAGATTGTAAAACATTTGAATATGCTTTAAAAAATTCATCGACTTCATAATAAATTTCAGTAATTTTGTCTGTAGATAACATAGAGATAGTTTTAGTTAAATATTTGTGATTCAGAACCTTAAATATACTAAGACTATCTCTTTTTTTATATTATTTTTTGCCTTTTCTTATATCGAACTCACGTTAGAATATGAAGTCACCTTGACTTTCTGGTCTTGTAAAATTCTTTTAGTTCTATGTTGGTGGTCACTTTCTCCGGAATCTACAATTTGATCACTTAATAAAGTTTGAACTGATAAATAACTCCAATGGATACCTGTTTTTAGTTTATACAGTATAGAATTAACGATCTCATAATGTAATTTTTAATATAAAATCTCTTTTAACAAGTGATAAGTATTGTACTATATCTAATTCTATACTGCCTTTGTGGAGTACTTTTTACACGGGATTGTAGGTTTTGTTTGTTTAGCGATACAAATCCCTATACCTCTTCTTTATTTTACAATAAGTCAAGATGACTTCATTTACTACTTAGTCTATACTCCATAAACATTTAACATATTAACCCTAATAACAAATCACTTATCCGAGTCTTTTTGCTATTTCTTTATAAGAGTCATCTTGTTTTCTATCTAATAAATCCGTTAGACTCTCTGAGGATCTTTTAGCTTTATTTAGCTTTTTATAGTTTATTTTAGTGGTACTTTCACCAATAATATTAGTAGTTAACACAGTATTACCTTCTTTAGATTTACTGCCTAAAAAAAAAGACACAAAACTTCTAATTGCAAAGTAAAGACCTAAAAACATATTTATCATACCTTTAAATTTTAAATAATTACACCTGTTTTTTTAAACAACTTACCTTATATATGCCTGTATGAAGTATTTTCACTCTCTAAAGAATATGTCTTTTCTTTTTACGCTTTTTCTTTTTAAGATTCATAAACTGTTTCTGATCTAAATCATCAACTGGGGCATTAAATAGGAAATTAAAAAAACTAACAAACTCTGCTTTATTATAAGAATTATAATAATTATCCACAAAATCAAAACTCGGATGAACCTTTAAGCTATCAAACTCTTTATTTAACTCAGCAAATCTGTGTTTTACTAGCCTTGCAATAGGGTCTTCTTTCTTTTTAGAGTTATTTAAAAGAGTATTAAAAAAAGGATTGTTATCTAATTTATTAGACAATAGTTTATCAATATGAATAAAAGAAAAAACTCGCCTATATTTATGACTAACAAAATAAAACTTGCTTTTATCTGAACTATCAGTAACTAGATTAACTCCCTGATTCTTGAGTAATTTTTTAAAATGCTTGTAATTTTTACTTTGAAAAAGATATGACTTTATTTGATCACTAAGCTTGTTATCAATATTTAAATTCTTACTTTCGATGGACTTTTTAAAGTGTTTTTTTAAAAAGTCTATATCTACTTTTAAAGAAAGTTTACTTGAACTTACTAGATTACTAATTTCTTTATTTTGATGATCAAGAGCAAAATACATTATAGAATTAAACTCATTATTGCTTCCTAATCTAGCCTTGACTTTAAAAAGTTTTAAAATAGCGTTATAACTCTCCAAGTCCTCAAAGCTATAATACTTAGGTAAACTACTAACAACACTATCTATTTGCTGAATTATATTTGGTTTTCTATAATCAACAACAACAAGGTTTAAATTATTTTTATACCTTTTTTGATAACCTGTTAGATTATATTGTTTTGTAAGGTCTAAACAAACCTTTTTTGCTAAAGCAAAATCAAACTCTTTTTCTATTTTATATCCCTGTAGATCTATTGCAACAGATACAATATGAAGATGTATGCGTTGAAGGTCAAAATGTTTATAAATAATATAAGGTTGGTTTTGATATCCCATTTTTTCCATATAGGTTTTAGCTATATCTAAAAGGGTTATATCATTTATTTTATCCACTGGATTGGGATTAAGTGATATATGTCTGGAAGGAGTAACTGTTTTTACATTATTAAGTAAATAGGGTTCAAAATAACTATAAAAATACCTGCTGGCATTCTGAATTTCACCTATAGGAAGCGCTATTTTATTAACTCCTAATATGCAAGCTGATTGATTATCTACCTTGTTTTGATTGTATCTTAAAGCTTTTATAATACTGTCACTATTATTAATTTGCGCAATCATACGTCTGAATTTTTACAAATAATCCTTTTTTCAAAATCAAGTATAAGATCAATAATCGCTCTACATAATTTTGAAAGCTCTAAAGTTGTCTTTTCAATATCTTTTAAAATTGGTTGTGAATCTAAAGCTAAATCAGATCTGTTAACAAGAATATTATAACTTACCCCTAAAGCTTTAAAATGATTAATCAAACTTGTAAGATCTGCGTGAAACTCAAGAGCTACTTGATCTATTACAACAACCTTAATCTTTTGATTTAAAACACACGAGGCCGCAAATCTAGATATGTTCTTGATTTGATACTTTACTAGAATCTTATTAAAGTCTAATTGCTCCTTCTCTGTTAGTTTAAAAGTATATCGATATCTCTTGGGAGGTAATTTTTTTGTTTGTTTAGTTTTTTTGTTTACACTGTTTTCCATAGCTATAAGTATTAGATACAAGCAAACTAATAATAAAACCTAATGGTTAAAACATTATGGTATTTATGGACGTAATTAGGCTTACATTGACAATTACTTGTTTTAGGTCACTAGAGCTTTTAAAGTTAATCACATACATACAAAAAAATAGGGCTAAGACTAGTATTTAAATAGCTTTATAATTACAAAGCACTAGGCTAGTAAAAAAAACAAAAACACAGAAGATTAAATACTACTGTGTTTTTGTTTTATTAAATATACTCTAAAGTTATTTCCTCCTTAGATTAAAAAACTTATATACCGATTATGTAAGCTATTTTAACCCTTTAGCCATTACATTGAAATATTCACAATTACCCCATAGGTTTTTATTGCCTATTACATAAAACCTTTTCTTTGCTCTAGTTAAAGCTACATTTAGCATATTGGGTTTCTGACTAACCCAGTTTCTTGCTCCCTGTGATCTAGGATCACTACCCAAAACTAAAAACACAACATCCGCCTCTTTTCCTTGGAATCTGTGTATGGTTCCACATTCTATCTTTTTGTCATATAAAAATTCATTGTGACAATAACGCGCTATTGATTTAAAGGGAGAGATTACGTAAATCTGCTTATTAAACCCTGAGCTTCTTAATTGAAAAATCTTTTCTTTTAATAGCCTTACCTCATCAATAACAACATGCCTGTCTTGAAGTATTACTTGATCACTGACATTATACCACTGCGATACTGCTAATGATTCCCTCTCAGGGGTTAGATCAGTGGCCTTAACCATTTGCCCATTATAGGCAATATCATTGGCAATTGTAAACATTGGATCATCACAACGCCTGTGGGTTCGAAGCGGAAAACCAGTCCATATTTTTTTATCAGTTCCTCCTACATCCATGTAAGTTCCATATTTTGAGATTCTATCGGCTAATTGTTGTACTGATGTTTTAGAATAAGACCACGTAATATCAACCCTATACTCCTGTCTTAGTCTTTTTACAAGCTCTACAGGCATTGTAACTACAGGCTCTACCTGTAATGGATCTCCAACTATTACGCATCTTTTAGACCTTTGAATCAACCCTACAACGGATTGAGCTGTAGCCTGCCCCGCCTCATCAAGTAACAACCAACCTATTTGCTGTTTACTATAACTAGAGAATAACCTACCCACAGAGGCTAGTGTGGTTGATACAACAGGAACGCAAATAAAAAATGTATCCCAAAGATTCTGATAGATTTTATCATCTGTCTTAATCGTATTTTGTATTAGCTGAAAATAAGCATTTAGATTATTTCTAATTTTTTTTGCATTAACTAAAATCGCATTCTCATGCAATTTTAAAGCTGTTAAAAATATCTCACTTCTTAAACGTGCTATCTTCTTTGAGTGATATGGGTTTAAAAGATGTATCTGCTTGATTGATTTATCTAAAAATTTTAAATCACAAATATCATTAGTATCAATGCCATATTTGTGGTTTAATTCTTTTTTAATATTATTATAATAGATAAAAAACTCATCGAGTTTTTCAATCTCAAGACCTAGTATGTTTTTTTCTAATTGATAATCCTTTATATTTTTTAAACAACTTTTTATCTGATTTGAAAAATCAGATATTTGTTTATTTATTTTATTAAATTCTTGTAGTATTTCACTAACCTGAGCGTCCCAACTTGTAAAATCACTGGTTTTAAAAAGTTTATGATAAAAGAAAAAAGAAGGTTTTCTAAGTGATAAAACCCCTAGAGTAGATTCTATTTTGCTAAAATTATTTTCTAACTCCTGTTTTTGATTTAAAAGCATCTTTTCTTTATCTACACAATCCTTAATTTTCTTATCAATTAACGCTATCTCAGACAAGTTTTTCTCTTTTTGATTTTGATTTTCAATATACTTTGGCAGTAAATCATGAAATTTACTAGAAAGACTCTGAAACTGGGTAAACTCGCTTATCAAGGATTTGAATTTTTGGTTTTGCTTTTCAAATTCTCTAGCGTAAAGATTAGTATTATCTGTCTTTTTATAAACACTATAAAGCAAAGCTTCAAAACCAAAATGATTTTCTTTTTCATTAGATTCCCAAAAGGCATGTTTAAAAAGCCCTCTATTTTCACTATTTCCAAGGGCTGCTGCTAAAATCCCCCAACTAGGCTGATTTATAAGTCTTTGAGAGTAGTTTGAAAAATAACTAGCCTTTGGAAATGTTTCATTATCTATTTTTGATTTAGCAGGAAGCTCTTTAGTTATATTCTCAACTGCTGCATTGTTATTGTTTTGACCCCTATAAACCTAGAGTATTTTTAAATTTTTAAAGTATAATGTT